>JBDTPE010000069.1:0-9471 GCA_039932875.1 Betaproteobacteria bacterium
GAAAAAATGGAAATCGGCGAGCCGGCCATCGTCGCGCTCATCGACCGGCTCGAAAAGGATGAATTCATCGTTCGCAATCCGGTGCCGGGTGACCGACGCGCCCGTTCGCTTGCACTCACCGTACCAGGGAAGCGCCTGATTTCGAAAATCGAGGCGGTGGTGGAAGCGCTACGAGAGGAGCTTATGACCGGCTTCAGTGTGGCTCAACTCAAAACGACGAGCGACGTACTCGCGCAAATCAAGCAAAGAATTGAGACATTCGAATGAGCACTCTGGCAAAAATTACATCCGTGCAGAAAAAGCTGCTGCTCCTGATAGCTGCCGTCCTTGTGCTGGCAGGCGGGACTTGGTACTGGTTGGAAAGTCGCAACCAACGTTCGACCGATGACGCTTACGTGGGTGCAAAGGTGGTGCAGGTATCGTCTCTGGTGATGGGGTCGGTTACCGCTGTAGCGGCGCGTAACAACCAGTCAGTGAAACGCGGCGATTTGCTGTTCGAAATCGACAGGCGACCGTTTGAAGTTGCGCTGTCACAGGCCGAAGCGAAATTGAAGCAGGCGCAAAAAGGCGCTCGCCAGGATTTTTCAGAACTGTTGGCAACCGAGGCCGATGTGGCCCGTCAGCAGGTTGCACTTTCCAATGCGCAATCCAACCTGGATCGTACCCGCAGCCTGATCGCAAGGAATTTTGTGTCCAAACAAGCCGAAGACGACACGCAGTCCAAGGTAAACACGGCGATTGCCGGCCTCGCAGAAGCGCGTGCGAAAGCCGAGAAGGCGCGCGGTGCATTGGCCGCAAGCGGCGAACTGACACCGGAGATCAAACTTGCGATGGCCGAGATGGACAAGGCCAAGCTCGACATTGAGCACGCGACGGTGCGGGCTTCCGAGGACGGCTGGGTGACTAATTTCAATCTGGCCGTTGGCACGATCGTGACGCCCGGCGCGCCCCTGTTCGCCCTGATTGTCGACAAGAGCTTCTGGGTCGATGCCAATTTCAAGGAAACCGAACTGCAGGGTATTCGGCCAGGACAGAAAGCATCGATTGCTGTCGACATGTATCCCGACCATCGCTACACCGGCGAAGTCGAAAGCCTGGCCAGCGGAACCGGCACGGCATTTTCGCTGCTGCCGCCGCAAAACGCCTCAGGCAACTGGGTGAAAGTCACGCAGCGCGTGCCAGTGCGTTTGCACATCGTTGAAACCGATCCAGCGTTTCCGTTGCGCGTCGGCGCGACCGCCACAGTCAGCATAAAAATCAACTAGGCAACGACTTATGGACGTTCGTCGTTTCTACATCACTTTGGCCGTCATGTCGGCCACGGTGATGCAGGTGCTCGATACGACGATCGTCAATGTGGCCCTGCCGCATATGTCTGGTCAACTCGGCGCGACAGCCGACTCAATCAGTTGGGTACTCACCAGCTATATCGTCGCGGCCAGCATCTTCATGCCGCTCACTGGATACCTCAGTGATCGGCTGGGCCGCCGCCGCTATCTGATGATCAGCATCGCCGGCTTTGTGATTGCCTCTGCGCTGTGCGGATTGTCAAACAGCCTGGCCGAGATCGTTGCATTTCGTTGCTTGCAAGGGCTGTTCGGCGCGTCGCTGGTGCCGCTGTCGCAATCGATCATGCTCGATAACTATCCGCCCGAGCAGCGCGGGAAGGCGATGGCGATCTGGGGCATGGGTGTGATGGTGGCACCGGTGCTGGGGCCAACGCTGGGAGGCTACCTCACCGAAATCATTAACTGGCGCTGGACCTTTTATATCAATATTCCGGTCGGTATCGTGTCTTTTCTGTTGGCGATGAAGCACGTGCCTGATACCGAAATCAAGGACCGGCCAATGGACTGGGTGGGGCTGGTATTGCTGGCGCTAGGTATCGGCGCGATGCAATTGGTGCTTGATCGTGGCAATCAGGAGGACTGGTTCGATTCAACCTCGATTCGCGTGTTCAGCGTGATCGCGGTCGCCGGTTTTGGCTTGTTCGTCGCCAACAGCCTGGCCAGTGCCAAGCAGTCTTTGTTCAACCTGCGCGTGTTTACCGACCGCAATTTCGTCTCGGCATCAATACTGAGCGCGGCGATGGGATTGAGCCTATACGGCGGCATGCTGCTGCAGCCGCTGATGCTCGAAAACTTGCTCGGCTACCCCGCGATGGATACCGGCTTGGCGATGATGCCGCGCGGACTCGCCAGCATGTTCAGCATGATGCTGGTGGGCAAGCTGTCGGGGAAGATCAATCCCAAGCTGATGATCGGCTTCGGCATCGGCGTGAGCATCATCGGCTGTTACATGATGACCGGCTTCAATCTCAACATCACCAGCAACAGCCTGATGCTGCCGTTGATATTGCAGGGCGTCGGTATCGGCTTCATTTTCGCGCCGTTGTCGGCGATCGCATTTACGACGCTGCCGCGCGAATTGGCCACCGAAGGTGCGGGCATTTATAGCCTGATTCGCTCGCTCGGTTCGTCAATCGGCATTTCGTTGGTCACCACCTATTTTGCCCGCAGCACGCAGACCAGCTGGGATCAGCTTCGCGGGTTTATCAATCCCTACAACCCCGCGCTGAACAACTATCTCGCGCCACTGCACCTGAAACCCGATGGTGCAGGCATGGCTGTGATCGCAAAACAAGTGAGTCTACAAGCACAGATGAACGGATTGATCGCCACGTTTTGGCTGATCACGGCGAGTTTTTTGGTGATGGTGCCTTTGTTGCTATTGCTCAAGCCGGGAAACAAGCCAAAGGGTGACTTGCCGTTGGTTGTTGCGGATTGATCAGAGTCTTCATCCCGCAAAATGATGCAAAACTCCAGCAATGGCGTGGCATTCAAGGCGTTTTCGCTCCGGTGCCCGCCCCGGATATAGAGTATGTTTGAAGCGATTGGCCCAGCATCTAACTGTACCGATTTGCTGGGTTGCACTTTCCAGCCTCCGAAAATACGGTTTGACGCTACGGCGTGGCTTTCCACGGCCACGTTTTCACGTTCGGCATTTCGCTGATGTAGGACGATGCCTGCGTTATTTGCGGCCAGCGTCCGATACCGGTCCGAGCTGGACAAATGCAAAATTGACTGCCGCCATTTGACGCGACACCGCTATCGCTGCATCGCCGCTCGCAATTCTCAACAGGAGACAATAATGAAAAAACTAGTGAAAAACATGCTCGCCGTGGCTGCGCTGGCCGTAGCCACCCAAGCTGCCGCGCAAATCACTTTCTACCAGCGGGAAGACTTCGCCGGTCGGAGCTTTACGACGGACAAACAGGTCAGCAACTTTGGTCGGGCTGGCTTTAACGACCGCGCCTCGTCGGTCGTCGTTTCGCGTGGACAGTGGGAAGTCTGCGACGATGCTGATTTCCGGGGCACGTGCGCGGTACTGCGCCCGGGCAGATACCCTTCACTGGCGACATTCAGTATGAACAACAATATTTCTTCCGTGCGCATGGTCAGTCGCAACTTGCCGCTTGACGACAGTCGCTATGTACCAGTCCCCGCAGCCGCTCAAATCACATTTTATGAACGTGAGGGTTTTGCTGGCCGGTCATTCACCACCGCGACGCAGGTAGGTAATTTTTCGCGGCACGGCTTTAACGACCGCGCCTCATCGGTAGTGGTTCAGCATGATTTTTGGGAAGCGTGCGAGGACGCCTGGTTCGCAGGTCGCTGCGTCGTATTGCGCCCGGGCAGGTACGCCTCGCTCACCGCGATGGGCTTGGGCGACAATATATCTTCGGTTCGAGTGGTCGGCACCAGCGAGCATCTGGACGAGAGCCGCTTTGCGCCACCCCCAGCCAGTGTCCCGATTGCGACCGTCCCACAAATTACCTTTTACGAACGCGAAGGATTTAAGGGCCGCACATTCGTCACGCATGAACAGATCGACAATCTGCAACGGTATGGCTATAACGACCGCGCCTCGTCGGCGGTAGTCGTCGGTGAGCCCAGGGAGGTTTGCGACGGCGAACGCTTCCGTGGCCGTTGCGCCGTCTTGCAGCCCGGCAGCTATCCGACTTTAGAAGCAATGGGTTTGAATGACCGCATTTCCTCGGTGCGCGCCGTGCATGCGACCACACGTCCAGACAATAACCGTTTTCTCCCGTTGCCAGTCACCGCAACTGATTATCGGCGACTCCACAACGAACGTCTATATGAGGCGCGCGTCACGTCCGTTCGCGCTGTCGTTGGCAGGCCTGAGCAGCGCTGCTGGGTCGAACGCGAACAAGTCGTTCGCGATGACAGCAGTGCCAACGTTCCTGCTGCCATTGCTGGCGCAATCATTGGCGGCATTCTCGGCCATCAGGTTGGCGGCGGGCGCGGCAAAGACTTCGCGACGGCAGGTGGTGCAATCGCCGGTGCTGCCGTCGGTGCCAATATCGATCGCGACAGCAATGGTCAGCCGGTCGCTACGCAAGACATTCGGCGTTGCGCCAGTGTTTCAGGGCCGGTACGTGCAGACTATTGGGACGTGACCTACGAGTTTCAGAGACAGGAGTATCGTGTGCAATTGACCTCGCCGCCCGGCGCGACCATTACCGTCAATGAGCAGGGTGAACCTCGGAATTAACAGCCTGTCGGACCTGCAGTAGCAACACGAAAAAATGAGTTGCGCGAGGGTGGATTTGCCCTCGCTCAACGCATTTTGCGGTTAATTTCCGTCAAGTCTTGCAAACTGGCAGATGCAATCCTCGCAAAGCACGGCGCATTGGCGGCGACGTCCGCAATGCCGTAGCATGGGTGCGCAGGCGCCTGATCGAAGGCGCTATTCCGCTGGCGTTTCCGAAGGTGAGTTTCTTGCACGCAAATAAATTGATTTCCCTGGCGCTCCTTTGCCTTCTCGCGACGCCCCTTGCTGGGGCCAAGTGTCCGTTTATAGGCTATTCGGTAAATGGAACCGTTACGGACGAAGACGCCAAGGCCATTGCCGGCGCCAAAGTCGGAATCACCTCTGTCCACGAATTTTTCCCCCCGCAGACCGTCATCGCGACCACCAATGAGCGCGGTGAGTATCAAACCCAAATGCGCTTCGACACCTACTCAGGCGGCGGCGTCAACGGCGACGATTGCTTCCGCAAACCGAGCCGCGTTAATGTGCGCGTTGAAGCTGCTGGGCATAACCCAGCGAGCAACGTCGCGACCATTGGCGAGGATGCACGTGCGATTGCCGATCTTGTGCTGGTGCGTTCGCCGCAGTGAGCTGATGGTAACCGCCGTGGCTTGTTACTGAAAGGACGGCACACGCAGGCCGCCGCGATTTTCCAAACGCCAAGCCGTGATATCGGGGCCTAACAGGGACGCGCGCCTCTCGTTAGCGTGTGACCCCAATCAGTTTCGACAACCCAACATTACTTGTGTCGCCCTTCACTTTTCCCTACGGCATCGCTCTCCGCGTACTCGCCACCGCCAGGAAAATCTCACGCAGGAAGACCACCAGACTGCTTACAAAGGAGAGCATCGCCATGACAAACAGCAGGCCGACGAACTTGGCGAGATTGACCGACAGGATTGCGCCAATGAAGGCCACGATAATGAGTAAGCCCACAAATAACGCGCAGAAGACAGCGCAGGCAACGGCAAAATAAATCAGGCGTAGGCGCCGCCGCAAATTTTCAAGCTCTTCTCGCGCTGGCAGCAGTTCAGTCAGGTTGACTTCATGCAGCTTATCTTCAAGCACGCGAATGCGGTCGACAATGCGCGCCAGGCGATTGGCCAGCACCCCCATCAGCGTGCCGACTGCCGTGAGCAGGAACACAGGTGCGATGGCGAGCGTAATGACGTGGGTGATCTGGTTGATATCGGTTTGCGGGAACATGCTTGGGCGTCTATGTGAAGTGGCTTGGCGTGAAGCCGATTATGCGTTTTGCCTCATTACAAGACAACCGCAGGCTTCGCAATTGCGTTTCAACCCGTTCGCATCCGCGCGACCGTCTCGCGGTACGGCTTCAGCCCGGCCGACAGCAATGCGATTGCGGCGAGATTGGCTACTGTGCCAACAATCAGCATCGACCATTTCAACGCGAGGTCATTGGCGAACACGTAATCGGTCACCAGCGCGACGGCAGTCGGCCCCACGCCGAGACCGATCAGGTTGACGATGAACAAGTAGACCGCTGCAGTCTGACCACGCATCTGATTGGGGACGATGGCGACTATTGCAGCCGGCGCTGCGCCGAAGGGCATGCCGAGCGCAAATACGGCGGGCACCATAAAGATGGCGGCCAGCTTGCCGTTACCTGCCAGCAGATAAACGCCGCCAACAATTGCGACGGCCGAGGCGACGATGCCGACGCGCAGGGCCGCATCGGTTTTACCCTGCTTCAACCAGCGGTCGGTGAGCCAACCGCCGAACAGAATTCCTGCACAGCCAAACACCATCACAATCAGCCCGTAAATAATGCCCACCTCACCGGCTTTCCAGCCAAAGGTGCGGATGAAAAAACTCGGCACCCATGCCGCGGTGCCGTATGAACAAAAAGCAATCATTGCGAAGCCAACGTTGTGGCATAGGACCGTGCGACGGTTAAGCCACAGATGTGCCACTACCTCGCCGAACGGCACGCTTCCGTGCACGAGAACACCGTCTCGCGGTGGCTCGCGCACCAGCAGAAACGCGAAACTGAACAAGATGCCGCTGCCGCCCAGCACGAAGAACACGACTTGCCACGGTCGCACATCGCCGATCAGTGGCAGTGTCACCGCGCCTTGGGCAACAGCAAACTGAATCACCAGGCCGCCCAACAGAAACGCGATGCCCGAGCCAAGATAAATGCCCATCGAATACACACTGATGGCGGTGGCGCGGCGCTCCGGCGGGAAGTAGTCGGCAATCATTGAATACGCCGCCGGTGACAGCGTGGCCTCGCCAACGCCGACGCCAATGCGAAACAAGAAGAGCTGCAAATAGGTTTGCGCCAATCCGCAAAGAGCCGTCATGAAGCTCCAAACGACTACGCCAGCCGCAACCAGACCGCGTCGGCTCATGCGATCCGCCAGTCGGCCCAATGGAATGCCGAGGATGGTATAGAAAATTGCGAACGAAAACCCCATCAACAAACTCATCTGCGTATCGCTGATGCCGAGATCGCGGCGGATCGGCGCAACCAGCAGATTGAGTATCTGCCGGTCTACAAATGAGAATACGTAAGCCACCATCAATATCGCGACCACAAACCACGGATACGCCATCGACTTGCCGCGCTCGTGCACGTTTGCTTCCATCTATTGTCTCCTCCGGTTGCGGAATTCCTAAGCTGCCGACGCTTGGCACGCGACGCTTCGTGTTTGGGGAACATCTTAGCGGGATTTGTGGTGGTTTGGATTTGAATTGGTTGGCGTTGGGTTGTTGGTGAAGATGATTGCGGACCACGGTGATTGGCAGCAAATGGGTTTCTATTGATCCGCTGCGCAGAACGCCATTTGGCGCGGTTCTTAGACGAAACATGGCCTATGATGCCCGCCAATGCTGGGGCCTGTCTAAATCTCGCCGTTGCCAGCCCGCATACAAGCGCGCGCAATGTCAGCCTGAAAATATGCCGCGCCACCTCGCCACCGTTTCATCGCTTCGTGCCCGGCTTCGTCGCTTTCGGCAAGACATTTGTCTGTCGCCTGATATTCTGGCGTCATCGGTCACTATCTATGTCTGCCGCAAATGAAAACCAGCCTGTTCTTTATTGCACGACGCATCTTCGCCTGGATGGCGATGTTTGTTGTTTTCCTTATTTTTTGGACCAGCATCTTGAACCTTAGAGCCACGTGGCCGTTATTTGCCGGTGCCTTGCTGGGCCTGATTTTCGTTATCACCACCTCGACATCACATTTGCGACGCATACGCCTGATCGCCGGCAATGCAGATGCCTCGACACTGGCCAATCGCCAGCGGCGTCAGATCGAAATGCCGTTTGAAGCCGACGAGGCGTTCGATATTGTCGACGCGACCTTTCGCGAACTGCCACGTGCTGTTGAAATTGAAAGTGCCAGGGACAGCCTGCAGATTCGCGCCAAGGTACAGCGCGCTAATCCCTACGGCGCCGTAGTGCCGCTGCGGGAGCAAATATCCAAAACGTTAGGCATGCAGCGCGACCTGGTGTTCGCCACCGTCACACCGCGCGATGGCGCGTCAAGTGTGACCGTGATCTGCGAACCTGAAAACGGCGCCTGGAGCGATCTGTTTGTGGTAGATGATGGCGTCAATCTTGAGAACGCCGAGGCCATCACCCGCGCCATTTCGCGGCGCATTGCCGAGCGCCGACGCAATGAACAAGCGTCGACCAAAGAAACGGTGACCGAAAAGGAGCTGGCCGTGGCCAAACTTGGGCTGCTGCATGCTCAGGTGGAACCACATTTTCTATACAACACATTGGGCAGCGCCAAGTACCTCATCAAGAGCGATCCGGTGCGGGCCGAAGAAATGCTCGACAACCTGATTCTCTACTTGCGCCATTCGTTGCCGCGTACCGAGGATACGTTATCCACCATTGCGGACGAACTCGAACGCGCGCGCGCCTACCTGGACATCCTGCAGATTCGCATGGGTGCACGGCTGCGAACGCAGATAGACGTGCCGGACGCGCTGAAAACCGTGCCCTTTCCCACCATGATGTTGCAGACGCTGGTCGAAAACGCGATTAAGCACGGCCTGGAGCCCAAGTCCGGTGGCGGCACTATCTGGATACTTGCCCGCAGCAGTGATCATGGTGTCGCTGTCACGGTGGCAGACGACGGACGCGGCTTCAGCACCGAAACTGCTGGCACCGGCATCGGCCTGAAAAACGTACGCGAACGACTGAAGCTAGCCTATGGCGGTGAAGCTTCGTTTAGCATCGTCGCTAATTTTCCCAACGGCATTGCTGCAACCATTACGGTTCCAGTGGCTGGCCCCATACCCGACCCCACGGAGGTTAATCATGGATAAACCCCTCACCTGCGTAATTGCTGAAGACGAGCAACTTTTTCGCGAAGCCCTGATCAACTTGCTGCGCGAAGAATGGCCGGATCTCGACGTGTTGGCCGCCTGCGAAGACGGTGGTGCGGCACTGGAGGCCATCGGCGAGCACCTGCCCGACTTCGCCTTCCTCGATATCCGCATGCCCGGATTGACTGGTCTGGAAGTTGCCGCTGCCATGAGTGACGTTAGCCCGAAAACCCAGATCGTGTTTGTCACCGCTTACGATCAATACGCCATTGACGCATTTGAGAAAGGCGCGGTCGACTATCTTTTGAAACCGATTGTGCGCGGACGTCTGATAGGCACGATCCAGCGTCTCAAGGTACGAGCCGCCGCTGGCAACAATGACACCGAAGCGCTAACCGCACTGATCAAGCAACTCAGTGGCGCGCTGCCGACACGGTCGACTGAACCGCCGCTGGTGTGGTTGACGGCAAGTTCCGGTAAGGAAACGCGCCTGATCATGGTGGACGATGTGGCCTATTTTCAGTCCGACAACAAGTACACGGTGGTGATGAC
>JBDTPE010000070.1:0-9345 GCA_039932875.1 Betaproteobacteria bacterium
AATCGCGACGCGAAACGGGCACTTCACTACGACGATTGCTAAGTCCAACGCTAATCGCACGCCCCAAGCTACTCACGTCACACTCAATTGGCCGATTCGCAAGTGCGGGCCAGCTATGGCCGGAAAGCCCCGGCCAATTCGGCGCGTGACTTACTTTGCCTCGGGTCAAAGTTAGAAGGGGTACGACGATGGCGCCAGTTGAGCTGCACCATTCACGCGTGACGCGGTGGAATTCAAGCAAATTAACCGCATACGTCATCACTTGGTCGCGATCTGCACGTTGCAGTTTTGAGCGCTTGAACTCTATGACAAACAAAGCGCCGTCGCCTAGAAGCAAACAATCCATCCGCAATCCACGCCGATGAAAGTCGAATTCAAGAATAACATCGTGAATCGACTCACATCCGGGGACCATGAGCGCCGCGCGCAGGATCGGAATCCTTTCATCCAATGTCTTTTGCAGAAGACCTACGCTCTGAAACCACTCATCAGACTGAGCGGCTTCAATTTCGAGACTCTCTAGTGCAGCGCGTCCAGCAAGTTGATTCGCAATTATTTCTGTTGGCGTCGATAGAAATTCAATGCGCGTACCTGAGTACCACGCAGCTGAATCGGCCCGCCCACTTTGCAATGGCAGACTATTCATTTACCGCCGCCGTGGGTCATAGCCACTACGTCAGTTGTGCTAATTGCATTTGCAAACGCCGCATATTGCGGAGAACTTCTTGGGTCCCATGTGTCTACGGCGTAAAGTAGTTCAAGAAATTTGTCGGTTGTGCCCCAAACAGAAAGTTCTGCCAGTTCTGCGCTAGTGGCAATTCGTACGGTCTCGAACTCGTGCCATAGGTGATCATTTTGGGAGATGCCGCCAGCTGACAAGAAGCGGTTACTCGTCAGTGATTCCAAACCGACTTGTTCCGGGATAAAGAATTCACCCGCTTCAAGCTTTGATTCAATGAGCGTCAAGTCCGCAACGGTGAACGAACCACGCAAGAGCACCTTGCCCCAGGCCTTCCAGTTTGCTGCGTCTCGGTAAAGATACTCAAGTACAACGTAATGGTGACTATCTACCGTATCGTCGTTCTGATTGCTCATATCTGGTCTGCACCTTCGGGTAAATCTAAGCCAATTGATCACCAACGCCTCAACAAGGGCCATTGCAAATGACGCCAGCCGTTTTCCGGCAGTCGGCCAATCGTCTGACTGTAACATTTGGCGCACGAAGTTCGGCTCGATTTTTCACGATATCGACTCCACGCCCGGAGTCGGATTGCAGTTCGTTTTATTCGATGGTAAGCCCTCCAAACCGACCACTCGCCATCCCAACCCGGCGTTTCATCGCATCCCCATGTATGCTTTCGCAAAATTCCACATAATGTGTGAACTGTTTGTCGCACCGGGGAGAAATGTTCGATGAGCAAGACGGTAAATCCATGAACAAGAACGTGAAAAACGCACTGATCACCATCGCCTTGCTGACTGCATTGGGCGGTGGCTTGTTCTATTCGACGCTGGATCGCAAACAGGAAACGGCCAGCCGCACCGCTATCGCCGATGAAACACGCCGGGCGGCGCAGATGGTCGAGTTGAGCGGACTGATCGCGGTGGATGTGGAGCCTTTTTTCAAAGACGAGCGGGTCATCAAGCTGCTGCAAGAGAATAACTTTCGCGCCAACGTCATCCGCATCGGCTCCCGCGAGATGGCCAGCAAAGTGGTGAAGGACGCCGCGCCCGATTTCTTCATGCCTTCCGGCGTGGTCGCGGGCAACCAGATAAGTGAAGCCGCCAAGAAAGCGGGTTACACCACTGCCACCTATTCGCCGTACTTCACACCGATGGTCATCGCCTCATGGGTGCCGATCGCCAAAATACTGGCCGCCAATAAGCTTGCCGCGCCGGTTGGTGAGGGTGGCTCAAAAGACAACATTTACGATGTCGACCTCACCGGTCTCACAAACCTGATGCTGGCCAAGAAACGTTGGCGCGATCTTGCGCAATCGCAGGCCTATGAGGTAAGCCGTAACGTGCTGGTCTCGACGACCGATGTGCGCAAATCCAATTCGGCAGCGATGTATCTTGCGTTGACCAGCTATGCGATCAACGGCGCGGAAGTCGTCAGCAACATGGATAGCGCCCGCAAGATTGCCTTGCAGGTCGCTGACCTCTATAAGCGGCAGGGCTATCAGGAGAGTTACGTCAACGGCAACTTCGATGATTATGTAGGCATCGGTATCGGCAAGACGCCGCTCGCTTTTATCTATGAAAACCAACTCGTGAGCTACGCCATCGGTCGAAAGGCGGTGGACAAGGAAATGGTCCTGATGTATCCGAAGCCGACTATTTTCAATAAGGTGATCGTGGTCACGATGCGCGAAAAAGCCAAGCCATTCGCCGAGCTGCTCAGCAGTAATCCACAACTTCAAGCCATCGCCACCGAATATGGGTTTCGCACCAGTATTGCGGCGGCACTGCCGGAAGCCGCGAAAAAGGTGGGCCTGATCATCAAACCGCGCATCGTCGATGTGATCGACCCGCCGAGCTACGAAATCATGGCGGAAATGATCGATGTGATTGCCAAGGAAATGAAGAACTGAGAGGTTTTTCTAATGAGGAATTTGGAAATGCCAGAATATCCAGACTTACCTGCTGACTCCGGCTTTCGTGGCTCCCTCCCCTGCGAAGGGGAGGGCTGGGGTGGGGTTGGATGCGCCAAGAGTCGAAGTTTATGCGGGCAACCCCCCATCCCGGCCTTCCCCCACAACGGCGGGGGAAGGAGTCGCGCGTTGTGGTTACATCGGCTCGCAAATTCAATAAACGCTCAATACTCACGGTCGCGAACAACTCTTCATCAATAGCTCTACCTTAAAGGGCATCCCATGAGTAATCGGCTCTTACGTTTCCAGTCCGTTTTCGCGCCGGTGTTACTTGCCGTGGCGATTGCAGGCTGTGGCAAGGCCACGCCGCCAGCGCCTGCCACACCCCCGAAAACCGCAGTTCCGGTAGTCGATAGCAGCTTGTCGATTCTCGCCACCACCGATCTGCGGGATATCGAAATGATCATCCCGAAAATTCGCGCGGCGACTGGTATCGAGGTCAGCTTCAAATTCGGCGGCACCTTCGAAAGCACCGAGACGGTACTCAATGGCAAGGCCGGTACCGATGCTGCCTGGTTTGCAAACGCCAAATATCTGTTGTCGGATGCCAACGGTTTGTCGAAGGTAAAGCTACAGGAAAAGATCATGCTCTCGCCGCTGGTCATCGGCGTATCGGAATCGAGTGCCAAGCAACTAAAATGGGATGGCGCCGAGAAAGTGACATGGGCCGATGTGATGAAGGCCGCCAAGACCGGCAAGCTGCGATATGCGATGAGCAATCCGGCGTCGAGCAATCAGGGCTTTATGGCGGTGATGGGCGTGGCGGCTGCCGCTGCGGGCAAGAGCGAGGCGTTGACTGCGGCGGACATCAATCGCGACGCGGTGCGCGACTTCCTCACCGGCTACAAACTGGTGGGCGATAACTCGACGTACCTCTCGCAGAAATTCAAGGAACGCCAGGGTGACGATATCAACGCGTTCATCAATTACGAATCCTGGCTGCTGTCGATGAATGCCAAGGGCGATCTGCGCGAGAAGCTGACGCTGGTTTACCCGCACGAAGGTGTGGCTACAGCCGACTATCCGCTGATGCTGCTCAACGACCAGAAGCGCGAGGCCTATCAAAAGGTGGTGGCCTATCTCAAGAGTGAGCCCGCGCAACTGTGGTTCGCCGAACAAACGCTGCGCCGACCGATCAACCCGGACGTTGCCAAAAAAGTCGCGCATTTGTTTCCAAAGGATCGACTACTCGTCGAGCTTACCTTCAGCACCGACCGCGCGGTGGCGGATTCGCTGATCGAAGCGTATTTGAACGAGTACCGCACGCCGATTGCATCAACATTCGTACTTGATGTCAGCGGTTCGATGAAAAAGGAAGGTCGTCTAGGGCAGCTTACCAAGTCGATCCAGTATCTTGCCGGTGCGGATAATTCGATCACCGGGCGATTCTCGCGCCTCAATAGTCGTGAGCGTGTCTGGCTGATGCCCTTCTCCAGCGATGTAGGTGTCGCCAGCGCATTTGTCATTCCCGATGCGAAGGACGCCAGCGCGAAAGAAGCCGTATTTGCAGAGATTCGTGAATACGCAGGCAAGCTACGCGCTGAAGGTGGCACCGCGCTCTACGATGCCATATTTGAGGCGGTGCGCAACATGGGTGAAGAGCAGGCCAAGTCAAACGCCAAAACCAAAGCGTTCGCATATTCGGTGGTGGTATTTACCGATGGTGAGCGTACCGAAGGCATGAAGCTTTCCGCCTTTATGCAGCGCTACGACGGTCTGGATGCGTCGGCAAAGAAAATCCCGGTTTTCTTGATCCTGTTTGCCGAAGGTGAAGCGCGCGCATTGAATGAAATTGCCAAGGCAACTGGGGGTAAAGTGTTCGATGCCCGCAAGCAGCCGCTGGCGAGCGTATTCAAGGAAATCCGCGCCTACCAATGATTTCAGGTTCATAGCATGTTGTGGCGTTTCATGACATCGCCCGCCAACTGGTGCGGCCTCGCGATTGCGATTGCCGTCGTGGCCGCGCGGGCAGCGGGAATCCTCGGCGCCTACTGGTGGGCCTCCGTGATCATCGGTTATTTTGCCGGTTACTGGCTGGGCAAGTCTTTATTCGGCGAGCCGCAATTGGTCGTCACCGATCTGGCGGCACTCGATGAGGCGCTAGCGGACCGCGAAAAGCCGGAGGTGATGACTGAGACGCTTGAAGCCTTGCGCACCATCGCAAAATCCAACGTGGGAAAATACTTCACGTCCAAGCAGGCGGCAGCGCTCACAGATTTGACCGTCGCCATTGAAAACCTGCATCTGGAATGGATGCGCTCAAAGCGCCAGCTGTCGATGGAGAATGCCTTTGTCGCGGAACGTTTGGCGACTGAGTATTTACCCGATACCGTGCGAAGATTTGTGGCAATCCCTCCAAAATTCGCCGCGAGCAAAGTCATCGCCCACAGCAAAACAGCAACTCAGCTATTCGATGAAAGCATCAGCGATATGCAGCGCAAAGTCGAACAGCTGCAGGACGATCTCGCTGCACAGGATGCGGAGGCATTTGCCAATCACGCTGCCTTTTTGAATCAGAAATTCGCACCGACCGGCTCGGTCACCAACATGCTCACAGAGGAGAAATCTCATGTCTGACGCCTTACCTACCGCCACTGCTACCGCCGTCCCATTCGTATTGACGCCACCGGAAGTGATGGTCGCGATTGCGCCCGCGCAAAGCAGCGAGGCCGTGCCGCTCAAGCCCGAAACCATGGTCGCTGTCAGCCAGCAGGTGGATCGCTTCGTCGATGCGCTTGCCACCGAGGACATCCACAGCGACGCCTTCAAAGCCAAGCTCGACAGCGCGTTTCGGCTCGGGAAGGAGGAGGCCTCTATTGCCTCGAATCTGATGACCGGTCGCTTTATGGAGCGCAACTTTGTCGGAATCGAAGATTCGGCGGCGTACAAGGCGGTGCAGGATCTGCGCGGGCATCTGGATAAGCTGAATCCAGGCAATGAGGGCGACCTGTTCAGCAAACAAAAAATCCTCGGCTTGATCCCGTTTGGCAACAAGCTGCAGGCTTACTTCCGCAAATACGAATCGGCTGGTACGCAGTTACAGAAATCGATGAACCAGATTTACGCCGCGCGAGACGATATGCAGCGCGATGAAGTGGAAATAGAGTCGCTGCGGGCCAAGCTGTGGGAGGCGATGCAAAAATTGAAGGCCGCGATTGAATTCTCCACGCAACTCGATACCAAGCTCGCCACGAAAGTCGACGCGCTAAAGGCAACCGATCCCGAGCGGGCCAAGGCGATCGAGCAGGAAGTGCTGTTCTATGCGCGGCAGAATTTGCAGGATATGTTGACGCAGCAGGCCGTCTGCGTGAACGGCTATCTTGCACTGGATGTACTCAAGCGCACCGCCCGCGAGATGCAGAATGGCTGCACCAGAGTAGCCACCACTGGCATGTCCGCGCTCGCCGTCGCGCAGACGGTGGCGCGGGCCACCGGCAACCAGATTCAGGTGATGGAAATGCTCAAGGGCGTATCCAGCACCATCGAATCGCTGATTGCCGAATCGGGGCGGCAGCTCAATACGCACGTCGAAAAAACGGCAGAGTTCTCAACCAACCCCTTGCTTGGCATCGAGAAGATCAAGGAAATGTTCGACCAAACCTACAAGGCGATGGATACGATGGACGGCTTTCGTAGCAAAGCCATCGACGCCATGGGCAAGAACAACCAGATCATGCAAGGCGAGATCGAACGCGCCAGAACCTACATGGATCGGGTACGGCAACAACAGGCGCGCGAAGAGTTGGCAAGCGACCCAAAGCTGGCGGGGCCGGTGGCGTTGTAGTTGGCTCTCAAGTAACGCGCCGTCGTCCCAACGCAGGCTGTGGGACCCAGTCCGAATATTGATCGGCCACTTAACGCGAATCAAAAGTGAAGTTGGATGGACTGGATTCCAGCCTACGCTGGAATGACGATTCTTCGTAGTTCATGGCAAATACTCGCTGAGTTGAAACCCTAGCGCTGGTGGGCGTCCTGGCCATATTCTGCGCTGAACGCCGCGCCAGTGCTTGAGTTTGAAAGCGGCGTCGTCCCAGCGTAGGTTGGGACCCAGTCCCACCATTGATTGGCATTTTTAATGCCAATCAAGAATGAAATTGTGTGGACTGGATTCCAGCCTACGCTGGAATGACGGTATTTCGAAGTTCACGCCGGTTAATTGGAGAGTTGACGCTCCCGTACCGGTGGGCGACCTGGCCATATCGTCACATGCAAATTGACCACCAGCGTACAATGTTGCCTTCCATTCACCACTCATTTCCCCCACCAATGAAACGCGAATCTCTCCCCATCCCGGTCGTCGTCCCCAACATTAAAGTCCATGCCAAACGCCGCGCGCGGCTTGTCAAAACCCTGAAAGAGGGCGTGCTACTGTTGCCGACATCGCCCGAGTACGCGCGCAATGCGGATTCGCACTACGACTATCGCTGGGATAGCGCTTTTTACTACCTCACCGGCTTTCGCGAGCCAGAGGCGGTGGTCGCGATTACACTGGGCAAAAAGCCGCGGCAGATCCTGTTTTGCCGTGAGAAGAATCTGGAACGTGAAATCTGGGATGGCTTTCGCTTCGGTCCGGCGATGGCGAAAGAGGTTTTTGAATTTGACGAAACCTATCCAATCTCCGAGTTGGAGGCGCGCATCCCGGAGTTGATGTCAAACGTATCCGTCATTCACACGCCTTTGGGTGCATCGGCTGATTGGGATGCATCGATTACCCGCTGGCTGAATGCGGTGCGGGCGAAAGTGCGCCAAGGTGTTTCGGCACCGGCGGAACTGAGCGATGTGCGTACTGCGCTGGGCCAGATGCGGCTGATCAAGGATGAGGTCGAGATCGACATCATGGCGCGCGCGGGCAAGATTTCATCCGACGCTCACATTCGCGCCATGCGAATGGCCAAACCAGGCATGTTTGAGTATCAGGTCGAAGCCGAACTGCTGCATGAGTTCGTCAAGAACGGTGCGCGTCAGCCGGCCTACGGCAGCATCGTCGCGACCGGCGGCAACGCTTGCGTGCTGCATTACCGGGAAAATTCCGCGCCGCTGAAAAAAGGCGATCTGATGTTGATCGATGCTGGCTGCGAACTCGAAAGCTACGCCGCCGACATTACCCGTACTTTCCCGGTGGCAGGTAAATTAAGCGGCCCGCAGAAGGATATTTATGAGCTGGTGCTCGAATCACAGCTTGCCTGCATCAAGGCCCTGAAGCCCGGCGCGCCGTTTGGCAAATATCATGAAGTCGCGGTGAATGTGCTTGCACAGGGACTGATCGACCTGAAGCTCTGCAAAGGCTCGCTCGCCAGTGTCGTCGAGAAGGAAACCTACAAGCAGTTTTACATGCATCGTGCCGGCCATTGGTTGGGGCTGGATGTGCATGATGCAGGCGCGTACAGGCATCGCGATGGTAAATGGGTTTCCCTGGAGCCCGGCATGGTGCTAACGGTCGAACCAGGTCTGTATATTCGCCCGGCTGACAATGTACCCAAGCACTTCTGGGACATCGGTGTGCGGATAGAGGACGACATTCTCATCACCAAAAAGGGCACGACCAATCTGACCGCATCCTGTCCAAAGTCGGTAAAGGATGTGGAAGCGCTGACGGCGGGTCACGCTTAGTTCGCCACGCCACGCCAAAGTGGACAACATCGTTGTCATCGGTGCCGGACCCGTTGGCGCCACGTTTGCACTGTTGGCAAAACGCCAAGGACTCAGTGTTTCGCTGATGGAGGCCCGCGAAGGTCCTTCTCGCGAAACACGTTCGCTGGCACTTTCTCACGGCAGCCGCGACATCCTGACGGCGGCTCGCGCATGGGGTGCCGGTTTGAAGGCGACAGAGATTCACGCCATTCACAACTCGCAAAAAGGCGGTTTCGGTCGCGCGCTGATCACGCGCGAAGACGGCGGCGTTCCGGCGCTTGGCTATGTGCTCTCGTATGCAGACTTGCAAACGGCGCTTGATGAACAGCTTGAGCAAGCGCAAATCACCGTTGAACGCGGCGCCGCTGTTACCCAGTTTGACGAGCAGGGCGATCACGTGACCGTCCGCTATACGCAAGGCGGAAACGAGCGCATTTGCGAGGCTGCCACCGTCGTGCTGGCGGACGGCGGCGCCAATCTGGGCAAAATCCCGGCTATTAAGATCACCGAGAAAGACTACGGCCAGGCGGCGTTGTTGGGGCATATCGCGACTGACACGCCGCATCGCGGCACCGCTTACGAGCGATTTACGCCGGAAGGTCCCGCTGCGCTGCTCCCGCATGGCGGTGAAAACGAATATTCGATGGTTTGGGTTTCAACGCCTGCGCGCATTGAGGAGTTGAAAGCGCAAGCTGACGCTGATTTTCTAGCGGCATTTCAGCAGCATTTTGGCCATCGCGCAGGGCGATTTATCCGTGTTGTCGGACGGCGCAGTTATCCGCTGCGGTTGCGCACCGTATCCACCCGGGTACTCGGCAATATCGCTGTGATTGGTAACGCGGCGCAGGCGTTGCATCCGGTAGCCGGCCAGGGCTTCAATCTCGGCTTGCGCGATGCCAATGACCTTGCACGATTGCTTGCCGAGGCGCGTAGCCTGCAAATTGATAGCGTCGGATTTACTGCCGCTTTAAAAAAGTATGGCGATGCGCGGCAAGACGATGTAGAGCGTAGCGTAGGCTTCACCGATTTTCTGGTCGGTGCGTTTTCAAATGACCATCTG
>JBDTPE010000071.1:0-9339 GCA_039932875.1 Betaproteobacteria bacterium
TCAAGGGCCAGTTGGCCGTCGACGAAGCGGCAGCCGAAGCCAGCCGCGTGGCGCGCAGCTTTACGCAGATTCGCGCGCCGTTTGGCGGTCGCACTGGTGCCATCAATGTTCGTGTCGGCAGTCTGGTGCAGCCGAGCACGCAATCCACGGTGCCGTTGGTGACGATCAGCCAGATAGATCCGATTGGTGTTTCATTTGCGTTGCCTGAGCGCGAGTTGCCACACGTCCAGCGTGCTATGGCAAAAGGGCCGCTACCAGTGACCATCGAATTGGCAGCACCGCAACGGCAGACGCTTTCCGGCAAATTGATATTTGTTGAGAGCACCGTCGACAGCGCCAGCGGCACGATTGCCCTTAAAGCGGCGTTCGCCAACGCTGATAAATTGCTGTGGCCAGGCAGCTTCGTCAATGTATCCTTGTCTGCGCGCAGTCTCCCCGGTGCACTGACCGTGCCTGTGCAGGCGGTGCAATCCGGACCAGAGCGAAAATTTGTCTACGTTGTTGGCGAGAGCAATAAAGTGACTTCAGTGCCAGTTGAAGTCGCCTTGATTCAGGCCGGCATGGCTGTCATTAATGGCGTGGCGCCCGGCGCGCGCGTCGTTGTTGAAGGCGGCCAAAATGTTCGCAAGGACAGTACCATTGCCGAAGCTGGGAGCTCCAAAACCGGCAAGTCGGCAGCGAAAGCAATGCCGGCAGGTGACAAATCCGAAGTGGCTTCGGACAAAGCGTCACAAGTTGCCAAATAGGAGGCCCAGATGAATATTTCCGAGCTTTGCATCCGCAGGCCGATCATGACTGTGCTGTTGAACGCCGCGGTCATCGTCGCTGGTGTTCTCGCTTATAACAGCATCCCTATCGCCGCCCTGCCCCAGTACGACACACCCACCATCCAGGTAACAGCGTCATTGCCCGGCGCCAGTCCGGAAACGATGGCTTCATCGGTGGCAACCCCGCTAGAAAGGCAGTTTTCGACCATCGCAGCCGTTAATACGATGAGTTCGACAAGCAGTCTGGGCAGTACGCAAATCACGTTGGAGTTCGATCAGGACCGCAATATTGATGCGGCCTCTGTCGATGTGCAGGCTGCGTTGCTGCGTGCGCAGCGCGGCCTGCCGATCGAAATGACGACCTTGCCCTCGTATCGCAAAGTGAATCCTGCAGATGCCCCTATCTTGTTCCTGACTCTGATTTCACCATCAATGGCATTATCAGAGCTAAATAGCTATGCCGAGAATCTGATTCTGCCAACGCTTTCCACATTGCCTGGTGTTGCGCAAGTCGATATTAATGGCCAAAAGAAGTTCGCAATTCGCATTCGTGTCGACCCGGAATCCGCTGCTTCGCGAGGTTTGACGCTAGACGATGTGGCTGCCGCAGTGCGCTCTGCCAATGCGAATACGCCCGTCGGTACCTTGGAGGGTGCACGACAAACGCTCGTCATTACGGCGAACCGTCAGCTTACCCGCGCAGCTGAATTCTCCAATCTCATCATTGCGACAACTCCATCCGGCCCGGTACGGCTGGGAGATGTCGCACAGGTGGAAGACAGCGTTGAATCGGTCAAGACCGCAAGCTGGGCGAACGGCGAGCGCGCCATCACCATGTCGATACGCCGGCAACCAGACGCCAATACCGTCACGACAGTCGATTCGGTCAAGGCCTTGCTGCCCAAGATGGTTGAACAGCTGCCCTCGTCGGTCGAAGTGAAATTGCGCAACGACCGCTCGCAGTCGATACGCGACTCTATTCACGACGTGAAGCTGACGCTGGGTCTGACCGTGGCGCTGGTGATCCTGGTGATTTTTTTGTTTCTGCGCCACGTCATGGCTACTGTCATCCCGGCGATGTCACTGCCAATTTCGCTATTCGGCACGCTGGCCGTGGTCTATTGGCTTGGCTACAGTCTGGACAATATTTCATTGCTGGCGATAACACTTGCTGTTGGCCTGGTTGTCGATGACGCCATTGTCGTGCTTGAGAATATCGTGCGGCATATGGAAGACGGCATGGAACCGATGCAGGCTGCGCTGGTTGGTTCACGTGAAATGACCTTTACCATCGTATCCATTTCGATTTCACTGGTCGCCGTATTTATTCCGATCTTCTTCATGCCGGGCGTCATTGGCTTACTGTTTCACGAATTTGCGGTGGTCGTAGGTGTGGCGGTTCTCGTCTCAGCGATGGTCTCGCTTACGCTGATCCCGATGCTGGCGAGCCGTTTTCTGGTTCAACACGAGCGCGGTGGTCAGGCCGAGCGCTGGACAGCGTGGTTTGAACATATATTCAGGTGGGTACTGGGCGTATACGAAAAAACGTTGGACAAAGCACTCGCTGGAAAAAGCGTTGTGCTCGGCGTTGCGATCGCGACCTTTGTCGCCACTGGATTCCTTTTTGTCCAGTTGCCGAAGGGATTTTTTCCGGAGGAAGACATCGGCCAGCTTCTCATTACCGTCGAGGCTGTAGAAGATATTTCATTCCCGGCGATGAGCGACTTGTTACAGCGCACTGGCGACGTCATTCGCGCCAATCCCGCTGTTGATACCGCTATCGTCAATGCGTTTGATGGCAATTCCGGCCGGATCTTCGTTTCGCTTAAACCACGAGGCCAGCGTTTGCCGATGTCCAAGGTCGTTGACGCGTTACGGCGCGAAACGCGCGCCATTGCCGGCGTGAACATTTTTCCGACACCGCTGCAGAATCTGCGTCTAGGCGGTCGCCCGAGCAAGGCGCGCTATCAATATTCACTTAAAAGCGTGGACCACACAGCATCGCGAAGTGCTGCGGACGGTATGATCGGTCTGATGCGAAATGATCCGCTGTTTCGCGACGTCACCAGCGACGCGCAATTGAAGGGGCTACAAGCCCGCTTCGACATCGACCGCGAACGCGCCAACTCGATGGGCGTCAATATGCAAGACATCCGTAACACCATGTATTCGGCATTCGGTGAACGGCAGATCGCGACCATCTTTACTTCAGTAGACAGCTTTCAGGTGATCATGCAGGTTGGGACGGAGGACCGTGCTGACGAGGGTGCCTTCAACAAAGTCTATGTTCGCGCCAAAAGTGGCAAGCTGGTACCGCTTTCGGCATTAGGAACGGTACGGCGTGAAACCGGTGCCACCGCAATCAATCACGCCGGACAGCTTGAAGCGCTAACGGTGTCGTTTAATCTGGCGCCAGGTGTAGCGCTCGGCGACGCTTCCAAGAAAATCCTGGTGTACCGCAATCAGTTGAAGATGCCCCCCAGTGTGCTGACTGCATGGGGCGGTGATGCTGCGGCATTTCAATCCTCACAGAGCAGCCAGATTGTCCTGATCGTAGCAGCGTTGCTCGTGATCTATGTTTTGTTGGGCGTTCTGTACGAAAGCTACATTCATCCGTTGACGATCCTGGCTGGCCTGCCGTCCGCCGCTGTCGGCGCGCTGTTGACACTGTGGATGTTCAACACGGATCTGTCGATCATTGCCACCATCGGCATTGTTATGCTGATCGGGATCGTCAAGAAGAATGCAATCATGATGATCGACTTCGCGCTCGATGCACAGCGTACCAAAGGCATGTCCCCGCATGACGCGATTCGCACGGCCTGCTTGCTCCGATTTCGACCGATCATCATGACGACCCTGGCCGCCATCACGGGCGCGATGCCGATCGCTTTTGGGCTGGGCGCGGGTGCAGAGTTGCGGCAACCGCTGGGGCTTGCAGTGGTAGGTGGACTGCTCTTTTCACAGGTGATCACGCTCTATATCACGCCGGTGATCTACCTCTATCTGGATCGCTGGTCTGGTACCGGGCCTAAAGTGCTGGCAGGAGATGCCGTGTTGAATCATCCGCACGATAAACCTGCGATGGCCGATTGAATGGCGTGCCCTGTGTCCGGACCCGTCGTGTTCCAATGAAAACATGATTGACGCTTTCATCTGTGATGCTATTCGTACCCCCTTCGGTCGTTACGGCGGCGCACTTTCGGGTATTCGTACCGATGACCTGGCGGCATTGCCGCTAAAAGCGCTTATGGAGCGAAATCCCAACGTCGATTGGTCGGCAATTGATGATGTCATCCTCGGCTGCGCAAATCAGGCGGGCGAGGATAATCGAAATGTTGCGCGCATGGCATTGCTGCTTGCGGGGTTGCCTAAGGAAGTACCTGCCAGCACCATCAATCGGCTGTGCGGTTCAGGTATGGATGCGGTGGGAAGTGCTGCGCGCGCCATTCGATCTGGCGAAACGAGCCTGATGATTGCTGGCGGCGTGGAATGCATGAGTCGTGCCCCATTTGTCATGCCAAAGGCGGACGTAGCATTCTCACGTGCCAACGCGATCTACGATACAACCATCGGCTGGCGCTTTATAAATTCAAAAATGAAAGCGTTGTACGGTGTTGACCAAATGCCGGAGACTGCTGAAAACGTGGCGGCAGAATTCAAGATTTCGCGCGCTGATCAGGATGCGTTTGCATTGCGCAGCCAACAGCGGGCTATTGCTGCGCAGTTGGCAGGCCGGCTAGACGCGGAAATCATATCGGTATCAGTGTCGCGCAAGAAAGGAGAGCCGATTGTCGTCGCCAAGGATGAGCACCCACGTGACACGACAATGGATGCACTTGCCAAACTGAAGCCTATCGTCAACGAGCACGGTACCGTTACCGCAGGCAACGCCTCCGGTGTGAATGACGGTGCGTGCGCCTTGCTGATAGCCAGCGCAGAGCGCGCCAAACAATATGACCTGATCCCAAAGGCGCGAATCGTTGCGATGACGACCGTCGGCCTTGCACCACGCATTATGGGTTTGGGCCCGGCACCCGCTACGCGCAAGGTGTTAGCGTTGGCCGGTTTAACGCTCGACCAGATGGATGTTATCGAGCTCAATGAAGCGTTCGCTGCGCAGGGGCTTGCAGTGTTGCGTTCGCTTGGAATTGCAGACGACGCTGCGCATGTAAATCCAAATGGCGGCGCGATTGCGTTGGGCCATCCGCTTGGCGCATCTGGCGCAAGACTCATTACAACTGCAATGTATGAATTGCATCGTCGCAACGGTCGCTACGCGCTGTGCACTATGTGTATCGGTGTGGGGCAAGGAATTGCGCTGATTATCGAGCGGGCGTGAGCGACAAAGCGGCCTGAGTCGCGGCGATTTTCGATCGACCAGCCAGCTGGTTTTCTTGGTGGCTATAGATAACCTAACCATCAAGACGCCGTTGTTGACATCTCGTTGGGCATGCAGCCTTGCACATGGCAGCTCATTGCAAGTGCGACTAGTTGAAAGCAGACAGTAATTAGTTTGTGATATTCGTATTGCGCTAGTAAACTGCGCCCTGCTTCCATTTAGTGCGCCCTTAGTTGGCCGCCATACGAATTGCGCAGCCAATCATGACCAGAATTTTCGACCTTTGCGTACTGCCATTTATTGCATTGCTATCACTCCAAGCCAACGCCCAAAGTGAACAGCCGCCCCAAAAAATTGAAGCCGTTGAAATCCAGACCTCGCGTAACAGTCAACTAGGCGTTGCCGACTCCGCCAATTCTGGCGTCGTCACGCAAAAACAATTAGAGGCTAGAACTGTCTATCGACCGGGTGAATTGCTCGAAGCCACGCCCGGACTCATCGTTAGTCAACATAGCGGTGAAGGCAAGGCAAACCAGTTTTATCTGCGTGGTTTCAATCTCGATCACGGCACAGATCTGCGCACGTCGGTCGACGGTATGCTTGTCAATCAGCGTAGTCATTCCCATGGCCAGGGTTGGACTGATCTCAATTTTCTGATTCCTGAACTGGCCAGCCGTCTCGAATATCGCAAGGGACCCTACTACGCCGCCGAGGGCGACTTCGCGACAGCTGGCGCGGCCAGCGTGATCTATGCCGACAGGCTACCAGAAGGCATTGCCAGCCTGACAGGAGGACAAAATGGGCTCGGTCGAATGCTGATCGCAGCGTCGCCGACATTCGGCAAGGGAAACATGCTGTACGCCATCGAGTTGTTTCATAACAACGGTCCGTTTGTGCATCCCGATAATTTCCGCAAACTCAATGGCGTGCTTCGCTATAGCGAAGGCACTGAAAGCAACGGATTCAATGTGAGTGCGATGGCGTATTCGGCCAAGTGGAATTCGACAGATCAGATTCCTTCCCGCGCCTTGGGTACCTCAATACTCAGCAATCGATTTGACACTATTGATCCTACAGATGGCGGTCGCGCCGGTCGCTTCAGTCTGTCAGCAGGATGGCAGCGAAGTACCGAGGAGAGTGCAACCAGGATTAACGCGTATCTGGTGCAAAACAAACTCGACTTATTTTCGAACTTCACTTATTTCGCAGACGACCCGGACAATGGTGACCAGTTTGCGCAGCCTGATCGGCGCGTGAGTAGCGCTCTGAATTTGAGTCATCGCTGGCAGCAAACGGGTTTAGGGCAAAAAACCGAAATCGCCGCGGGCTTGCAATTGCAAAACGACAATATTTACAACAGCCTCTATCGTTCGAAGGCACAACAGCGGTTGTCGACAACCCGAACGGATCATATTGTCGAGACCAGTGTCGGCGCGTTTGCAGAGGTCGGCACACGCTGGACGGATTTGTTTCGCAGTGTGGTAGCGATCAGAGCTGATCGCTACCGCTTCAAGGTCGCCAGTGACAACGGACTCAACTCTGGTACAGAAAATGGCAGTATTGCTAGCCCGAAACTGAGCCTGATCTTCGGCCCTTGGGCAACGACCGAGGCATACGTCAACGCCGGCCGTGGCTTTCATAGTAACGATGCTCGCGGCACGACGATCACAGTCGATCCCAAGTCTGGCGATCCGGTAGACATGGTCTCGCCGCTGGTGCGCTCCAACGGGTTTGAGCTGGGACTTCGCAGTGAATTCATTCGGGGATTGCAAAGCTCGATTTCAATCTACCGACTGGAATTCGACTCCGAACTGGTTTTTGTTGGTGACGCAGGCACCACTGAAGCCGGTAGACCGAGCCGCCGCAATGGCTTTGAAATTTCGAACTACTATAAGCCTACCGACTGGCTCACCATCGATGCAGATGTCTCGTTCGCACGTGCGCGCTTTCGCGACAACGAGATTGGCGGTAAGCGTATTCCAGGTGCGGTTGAAGGTGTGGCTTCGCTCGCGCTAGCCGTCGATAATCTCGGCCCCTGGTTCGGTGCGCTGCAACTGCGCTATTTTGGCCCACGTCCGTTGATTGAAGACAATTCCGTCCGCTCGCGCAGTACGATGACTTTGAACGGCAGGCTCGGCTATCGAATAACCCGGAAGATGCGCGTCGAACTTGAAGGCTTCAACCTCGCCAATCGCAAGGACTCGGCAATCGACTATTACTACGCGTCGAAGCTGAGGGGTGAAGCGGCACCGGTCGACGATATTCATTTTCACCCGATAGAGTCGCGTTCGCTTCGTATGAATTTTTCGATGAATTTCTGAGTGCGTTAGGCACTGATTTAACGCCGATCAACAGGCGGTTGATAGTATGGAATGAAAATCCCTCACCGGGAAATAGTTGAGACACTAGCACTGGCGCGGCTCACAGGCGATAAAGGTCTGAAGAGGCTCGTCAAATGGCGATCTTCAGCTCTTCGTGAAATCAGCCAAGCAATTCAGGCTCTAAGTACGGCTCCGTGAACTGGTGTCCTTATTTTGCGCAGAGTGTAGCGATGGCGCGCTGTTCTGCTGAGTCGCAGTCACGACCAAATGAATGAAGTGCAACTTTGCCACTACCTCATGTGCCAGCACAAAAGGGTAAAAGTCCCTCTGCCCCATGGCACGTGACATGCCGTTGAGGACTGTCGTCAGCTTGGTCCAATGGTTCACAAACGCGAAAAAAACTTCAGCTTCTGGATGATCGGGTTCGTAAAGGGTTTCCAAAGTGAACGGCGTGAATTCCAGTTGTTCGGAATCGACGGTTAACCCAAAACTCAGCGCGGTATCGACCGTGTCCCGCATGTGCATGTAATGCGCCCAACTCTCTGCCCAGTCCTCAAATGGATGAACACTCGCATACGAACTCACAAAATGCAGTTGCCAGTCTTGCCGCGGGCCACTCTTGTAATGCGCCTTCAGACTGGCCGCATAGTCCTGCCGCTCATCCCCGAATAGGCTGCGACAAGGGCTCACCAATTTAGTACCGGCCACCAGCCGCTCCCAGTAATAGTGACCGAGTTCATGGCGGAAATGTCCGACCAGCGTGCGATATGGCTCATTCATGGCCTGTCGCGTGAATTCACGTTTGGCGTGATCAGCTTCTGCAATGTTCAACGTGATCAACCCCTGATGATGTCCACTCATGACCTTGGGGCCGCTATCGGGCGATCGCAGAAAGTCAAACATCAATCCTCGCTCAGTATCTTCGGTCTCCCGGGAAGCTACGGGAAGTCCCATCGCCAGCAATGCAGACACCAGTCTGCGCTTGGCCAACTCAATACGGCGCCAAAGCAAACCATTGTCTGGATGCCGGGGATCAGCCAAGTCTGGTATGGTGCGGTTTAGCCTGCACGCCCGGCACAGCTTTTGATGAGGCTCGCTCTCGGCCAAGGGCAACAGCCAATTACAGCCAGCGTCGGTGTGCAGATTGGCGCATCGGTAGTACGTGGGACCGTCAGTTTGCCAGTCGACCCATGTGTCTGGTTCTGCCCCTGGCTTGAGGGGCACCAGAATCAACCGCTCTGGGTGATAACCCAAGGGCGTGCCGCAAGCAAGGCAGGTGCTGTTTCTCGAGAAAGTCGACCGCCCACATTGGCAGCGATATACGCGAACGGATTGTCCGAGCATGTGCCCGACCACGGGAGCAAGGGTATCGGAGGCTAACAAAAATGACTCCCGAAAAGGTACAAGTTCAGTGTGCCACTCAAGGCAAAAAACAGAACCTCAGGAGGCACTTGTTCAAACTTTGATGCGCCGCGCAAACAGTAGTGGCGTCTATCAGTCATCGTGGAAGCCACTCGGCACTTGTTGGTGATAGTCCGAACTTCAAAAGATGATCGTAAGCGTATGAATGTTCTGGTGCCAGGACCACAACCGCATAAAGCGCATAACTGACTGATTGGAATGGCTTTCTGATGATCGTTCAAGTCACCGTACCCCCGTTCATACCCCCTGCTTCATACAGCCGTTATTTGAGCGATTAACCAGCCCCCTAGCGCTTTGCAGCAGTCGGACATCAGCAAACTATTTTTGTTGCCGCAACGCGCTTCTTGTGAGTCCGGCTTGGCATCGGCGCGGGCTTCGCGTTGGGACTGGCAGCAGATGCGCCTTGAGGGACCCGCAGCGGTGGTGCGGCGTATGCAACGCCAGGTTGCCATGCCCGCAAAAGCGAAAGCGAGATGACGGCAGTCTC
>JBDTPE010000072.1:0-9337 GCA_039932875.1 Betaproteobacteria bacterium
CCTCCGCTACAATCGCCCGATGCGCGTATTGCTTGTCAAACTCTCATCCATGGGTGACGTTCTGCACAACCTGCCGGTGGTGAGCGATCTGGCACGCGCGTATCCGGATATCGAGATTGAATGGGTGACCGAGGCAGCGTATGCGCCACTGGTGATGTTGCATCCCGGCGTGCGGCGTGCGATTCCGCTGCAACTGCGCAGCCTCAAGAAAAATTGGTGGTCGCCAGCCGCATGGTCGGCGTTTCTCGACTCCAAAAATCAACTTGCCAACCAGACATACGATATGGTTCTCGATACTCAGGGACTCCTGAAAAGCGCGTTTGTTGCACGGTGGGCAAACGGGTCAGTTGCCGGCTTTTCGCGAAGAAGCGCACGTGAGCCATTTGCTGCTCGTTTTTACGATCAGGAAATCGAGGTTCCGCGAGATCTGCATGCGGTAAAGCGCAATAGGCAGTTGGCAGCAGGTACTTTTGGCTACGCACTTAAAGACACTGTGGACTATGGATTGCGTTTTCGCGCTTACCCGGCTGATTTTGTACGCCCGTTTTCTCAAGAAAAGTACGCTGTGTTTTTGCATGCCACCAGCCGCGCCAACAAGATGTGGCCGGAATCGCACTGGATAGCGCTTGGCAAGCGCTTGCACGAAATCGGAATCGGCGTGGTTTTGCCTTGGGGTAGCACTGATGAACGGCGGGTTAGCGAGCGTCTTGCCGGCGGAATTCCAGGCGCGATCAGCCCGACCGCAATGTCGTTGCTACACGCGGCAGCGTTGCTTGCGGAAGCCAGCGTCGTGATTGGTGTCGATACCGGGCTCGCCCATTTGGCGGTGGCGCTGGCGCGTCCAAGTGTCGGGCTTTATGTCACCACTTCACCAGCACTTACGGGTCTCTATGGAAGCAGTCTGGCAGTCAACCTGGGCGGTGGCAGTCCCAGCCAGCCGACTGTACCCGGTGTCGACGAGACATGGCTGGCAGTCGGGTCGCTACTCGGTCTGGCATAGCTTCCAATCATGCGCATTTTTTATTCCCTGCTCTTTGCCTCCATGCTGCCGTTAATGGTATTGCGATTGCTTTGGCGCGGCCTGCGCCAACGCGGTTATCGCGAAAACATGCTCGAGCGCTTCGGGTTCTTTGCTCATGCGCCTCTCAAAGACTGTTTATGGATCCACGCCGTTTCCGTGGGCGAGACACGCGCAGCCCAGCCGCTCGTTCGACGATTGAAGGAACGCTATCCCGACCACCCAGTCCTGTTAACCTGCATGACGCCCACGGGACGTGCTACCGCGCAGGCGCTGTTTGGGAATGAAGTAACGTGTGTCTATCTTCCTTACGATCTGGTGTTGTTGCACGAACGCCTTTTTTGTCGTTTCCAGCCCCGATTACTCTTAGTCATGGAAACAGAAATCTGGCCGAATTTGTTTCACGCATGTCATTTGAAGCAGATTCCCGCGCTCATCATCAACGCAAGAATGAGCGAAAAATCTTCGCTAGCCTACGGTCGCTTTGGCGCGGTCAGGTCATTGCTTCACCAAACGCTGCAGTTGGTTGACATCGTTGCCGCGCAATTCGCAGCCGACGCAGAACGTTTTCGTATATTGGGCGCAAGCGAGATCGCAGTGACCGGCAACATCAAGTTCGACATCACACTTTCACCCGAACTGGTAGCTCTGGGTACACGCTGGAAAGCGCAGCAACCTGCCCGGCGTGTATTGCTTTGCGCAAGCACGCGCGAAGACGAAGAAACGTTGTTGCTGGCGGCATACAAGCAAGCGTTCGATGCAAAGGCGCGACGCGATACGTTGCTGGTCATCGTGCCGCGCCATCCGCAACGATTCGATGTTGTGGCAGAAGATATACGGGGTGCAGGGCTAAGTCTATCGAGACGCAGTCAAGGTTTGTCCGGCACAGCGGCCGAGGTTTTGCTCGGCGACTCTATGGGCGAGATGACCGCATACTATTCGTTTTGTGATGTCGTGATTATCGGCGGCAGCTTCATGCCGCTCGGTGGCCAGAATCTGATCGAGGCATGTGCGTCAGGGCGACCGGTCATCATGGGGCCATCGGTGTTCAACTTCAGCGAGGCTGCAAAACTGGCGACAGAGGTTGGCGCCATGCTGCAGGTTGATGATGCATTGACAGCCATGCGGGCTGCACACGAACTGCTCAATAACAACGCCCGCCTGCAGGAAATGTCCGCTGCAGGTGTCAAACTGGTCGAGGCTAATCGTGGTGCAACTGAAAAAACGCTCGCGTTGATCACGCGTGCACTGGGAGTGAATTAGATTGGCGGACACGGCGGCCCTGCTTGGGCGAGGAATGGATTTTTTAAGGGCCGGTCAACTCGCCGATGCCGAGCACACTTTCCTTGATGTCCTGCGTGTTGACAAAACCAATGCGCATGCGCGCCTGGCACTTGGCATCACTTGCTATCAATTGGACAGGCTGGCCGACGCGGAGCGCTACCTGGTCGAATCGATTTCGTTGTTTCCCAATGTTCTTCCCGCGTATAACAATCTCGGTTTGGTATACAAGGCGATGGGGCAGCAGGATCGCGCAATGACTGCACTTAGGCGCGCAATCGATATCCATCCGCACTATGTTGATGCGCTCTATAACCTTGCCCTCCTGCTTGAGGAAAATGACAACGCAGAAGGCGCGATCGAGTCTTACCGGCAGGTGATCGTATTGAAGCCCGATTTTTGGCGCGCTCATACGAATTTGGGTTTGCTGCTTCGAAAAAGCGGTGATTTGTTGAATGCCCATCGACACTTGGAACTTGTTGCTGGTCAACTACCGCAAGACGGTTCCGCGCTGACCAATTTGGTGCTTATCCTGACGGATCTTGGTAGGTACACAGAAGCTATCACCGTGGGTGCTGCGGCGACCCAACTTGAGCCGGAAAGCTTCGGCGCGTGGGAGGCGCTTGGCAATGTGCAACGTCTGGCAAGTGATGCCAGTGCAGCCGTAATTTCACTTTCACGTGCGGCAGCGCTGGATGAGGCGTCTGCGGACGTGAGGTACGAACTAGGACTGGCGCAAACGGCTAGCGGCGACATGGAAGCGGCAAGCAATGCTCTAAATACCGTTGCGCGCTTGCGGCCCGATTGGCTAAAGGTTCTTTTCGCCCGCGACCTGGCACTTCCACTTGTTTATTCGAGTGATCAGCACATGGCCGATTGCAACGCCATGTTTGGCGCTGGACTGGACAAGATAGAGGCGCGGCTTTCTAACGACTCTGGCTGGGCTGTCGCGGAGGGTGTGGCAGCGATATCAGGTTACGCGCCGTTCTATCTTCACTATCAGGGCATTGACAACACGGCGCTGCAGCGACGTTTTGGGCGGATCGTGGAAACCGTTGCGCGGCGCGCTTGGCCGGAATACGCCGACAAGGTCTCGTGGCAGCCACGGTCGCACGGTGGCAAGGCGCGCATCGGATTTGTCAGCGCCTATCTGCGCCAGCATAGCGTTGGGCTTTTCTTCGCTAACTGGATTGGGCAGTTGGATACGCAGAAGTTCGAGTCTTTCGTTTGGTATACGGGTGAAGCATGCGATGCGATGACGGAAAAAATTCGTGGCCACGCGACACATTTTTCACATATGGTGTCTGACGTCGACAAGCTTGCGAACTCGATTCACGCTTCGCGTCTGGATGTGATCATTTATCTCGATGTCGGCATGCATCCGCATTCGCAAGTGTTGGCGGCGCTCAAGCTTGCGCCCGTCCAATGTGCAGCGTTTGGACATCCCGTCACAACCGGCATTGCCAGTGTTGACTACTTTCTCTCCGCCGGGGCGGCTGAACCAGAGGCCGCAGCGCACCATTACACAGAGAAGTTGATTCGTTTACCCCGCTTTGCAATCAGCTATGCCCGCCCGGATGTGTCTATGCAATTCACGCCATTGGGACTCGCCAAATCGCGGCGCCCATTGGTTCTCTGTGCGCAACCGCTATTCAAAATATTGCCGCAGTTTGACCGCGTGATCGCCCGAATTGCGCGTGAATTGCCTGGCTGCAGGGTCGCGTTCTTCGAGTCGCTCTGGCCGCTTGTGAATGAGGCTTTTGTTGCACGGCTAAGTGCTGCGCTGCGGAAAGCGGGCGTAGATCCGCAGACGACACTGAAAATGCTGCCAATCGTGCCACATGCGGAGTATCTGGGTACGCTCGCCGCCGCCGATGTGATCCTCGACACGCCCGGTTTTTCAGGTGGCAATTCCAGCTTCGATGCGATCGCCATGAAGGCGCCGATCATTACCTGGCGGGGAGAGATGTTGCGGGGCAGACAGACAATGGCCATGCTCGACATCGCAGGACTGCCTGAATTGGCGAGCGATACGGACGATGACTATGTTCGCAACGCTGTCGATCTGGCGTCGAGTCCGGGCCGGCAAAAGGAAGTGAAGCAGCGCATGGCCACGGGGAGCAACGCGCTGTTTGATGATATGGGTGCTGTGCGAGCTCTCGAAGAAATGTTGGCCAAATTCATTTCATAGAATGCCATGTTACGAGGCTTTTCCGGCCCAAAAGTGCCGGACAGCCTCATCCATGCTGGCATTTCTGGAAAATTAGCGCGCCAACATCCGATTAACTTCAGCCAGATCTTCCTCAACCAGACGCCCAGCAGCCGACTTCAAGCGCAGTTGGCTCAAGATGGTCGAGTAACGAGCCTGTTGCAAATCGCGCTGGGCTTGAAATAGCTGTTGCTGCGCATTGAGCACGTCGACGTTGGTGCGCACGCCGACTTCCTTGCCCAGCACGGTGGCATCGAGCGAAGACTTATTCGAAACGAGCGCAGCTTCCAGCGCCTTCACTTGCGCTACGCCATTGGTCACGCCCAAGTAGCTTTGCCGCACCGATTGCGCCACGGTGCGTTTGGAGTTTTCAAGGTCTGCGTCTGCACGATCACGGTTGGATAGCGCTTGGCGCACACGTGACTGGGTGCCGCCGCCTTGATACAGCGGAACGGTCAGCGTCAGGCCGACCACTGTAGCCCTAGAATCGAAGGAAGGGCCGATGTTGCCGCCGCTGGTTGAACTGGGTGAGCTGGTACTGCCGTAGCTGCCGGTCAGGTCAAGCGTGGGCATGTGGCCAGCCCGGTTGCGATCAACTTCGCGTGCGGCGATCTCGCGTACGAGCCTCAGTTGGGCGATCGCGGGGCTGGCTTCTTCGGAGGCCTTCACCCACTGATCCATGTCGCTGGGTATTGGCAGCGTCAGCGTCGGGTTGTTGCGCAATGGCGCGAAGTTGGCCGGCATCTTGTTGATCAACTGCTGTAGCGCCTGACGCTTGATTTCCAGATCGTTCCGGTCGGAAATCTCCTTGGCGGCGGCGAGATCATATTTCGCCTGTGCTTCATAGGTGTCGGTGATGGTGGACGTGCCGACTTCGAAATTGCGCTTGGCTTGTGCCAGCTGCTCGTTGATCGCCGTCTTTTGGGCGCCGGAAAGAGCCACATTGTCTTGTGCCAGCAGGACATCAAAATATGCCTGCGCGGACCGCACGATCAGGCTTTGGCCAGCGTCGGCAAATAGCGCTTGCGCTTGCTTGGCCTGCAAATCAGCCTGATCCAGCGATATCCAGTTTTGCATGCGAAACAAGGGCTGCGTCAAGCTGACCGTGAAGCCGTGCGTGTTGTAATCCGCATTTGGAAACCCGTCGGTTTCACGGTGATTGCGGTTAATCGATCCCGTCAAGCCAACCGATGGCAGCAGGGTGGCGCGCGCCTGCGGCACAAATTCCTTGCTGGCTTCAAAGGTATAACGGGCGGATGAATACACGGGGTCTTGTGCCTGAGCGTCCCGATAGATATCCATTAAGTCCGCAGCCTTGGCGGAGGTAGCAGCAAAACAGCCGGCAACGAGTACAGCAGTGAGTTTGAGTTTCATTATTTTTCGTTTCTGGTTGATCGTAACGCGGAATGTTTTACCGTTTTGACCACAGTGTATTTAGGATTGATTGCGGATATTTGATGCGGTGAATGCATTACCTGGATTCTGCATGGTGCTAATAAAGGGCGACGCTCGTATCGACGTGACGAGCCCATGCGTCTATTCCACCCTGTAAATTATGCAGGTTCTCAAATCCCTGCCGCTCCAGAAATGCGACGACTTGCAGACTTCGAGTGCCGTGATGACAAATTACGACCGTGGGATGCGACCGGTCTAACTTGTCAACCTGGTTTGGAATCGATTGCATCGGGTACAGCTCGCTGCCGTCGATATGCGCCAACTGAAATTCCCATGGCTCACGAACGTCGAGTAAAAGCGGTTTCGCGCTTGGTTCGCCGGTCAACATGGCCTTTAGTTCGAAAACGCTTAATTGTCGCATTGGCTCAAAAGTGGAAGCGCGAAGGCTGCATGGCATGGATCAGAGGAGCGATTACCGTTTCGAAGATCTCGGTACGGGTGAATGACTTTTCGCCAGCTCTGGTATACAGCATCGCTTCCATGACCGGTGCATCGCCAACGATGGCGAACAGGCGGCCATTTTCCGCAAGCGCATCCAGATAGGCTTGCGGCAGCATCGGCACCGAACCAGTTAGCACGATGGCATCAAATTTCTCGCCGGCGCCGGTAAAAGCGGCTGGCGATTCTGCCCCGTCGCCGACTTTGAGAACGGCGTTATGAATATTGGCGCGTGAAAGATTTGTAGCCGCATTGCGCGAAAGGGTGTCGTAGTACTCCAGGCTGGTGACCGTCGCCGAGCGACTTGCCAGTAAGGCTGTCAAATAGCCGCTGCCGGTGCCAATTTCCAGCACGCGATCAGTTGGTTTCAACGTCAGCTCTTGTACGATGCGCGCTTCCATCTTTGGCGCCATCATAAGTTGGCCCTCGCCGATGGGTATTTCCATATCGGTAAATGCGATGGCGCGATACGCGATCGGCACAAAGTCCTCGCGTTTGACGCGGAAAAGTAGATCCAGCACCTCCTGATTCAGCACTTCCCAGGTGCGAATCTGCTGCTCAACCATGTTGAACCGTGCTTGTTCAAAATCCATGTCGGTCTCTTCCTAGGGTTTGCGTGAGTCGAGGAGGTCTATCTGCGCGCTAACCGCGCGGTCATGCGTTGCTACTGCATGATTCTGGCGTTGGGTATTTTAGCAAATCAGTTTGGCTGTTGGCTTTCTGCTGTGCGCTGGTGTTTAGACCGCCGGCTGATCTGCACGCAGACCACGAATCAAAATTTCGGTGTGCGTCGCCAGGTAGGCCTCGGGATCCATTTGTTCCACGCCGCACAGATCGAACGAATTGCGCCAAAGCATCAGCATCAGCACCGGCGCTGCGCAGATATGTGGTGTGTGCTGGAGTTCTATGGGCCGGAATTCGCCTGAATCTATCCCGCGCTGGATCGCTGCGGTGAAGAGGGCCAGCCCTCTGACGATGACTTCGTTGTGATAGAAATTGGCAAGCTCCTGAAAATTACCCGCTTCCGCCATCATCAGCTTGGTGATGCCGGCCAGTTTGGTGGAGCCAATTTTCTGCCACCAGGTCTTGACCAACAGCGTCATTAAATCTGCGCTGCTGCCCTGATAGGCGCGCATGCGATCTTCGAATTCGACGATACGGGAGACGATACCTTCGCGCACGACCGCCTTGAATAGATCGTCCTTGCTATCGAAATAGAGATATAGCGTACCCTTGGAAACACCGGCCCGTTTGGCGACGTCATCCAGCCGCGTTGCAGCAAAACCACGCTCGACGAACAATTCCAGCGCTGCAGCCGCCAGCTCGGCCGGTCGAGCGTCTTTACGGCGCTCCCAGCGTGGCTCAATTACTTTCGCTAATACAGACATGGTCAACTATTAATGACTAAACGGTCATTAAGATACGCCGAGTGTGTCGGCGCGTCAAGCTGACCACCCATTGCGAAATCGGTATTTGCGCATTGCCGAGGAAATGAAATTGGGTTAAGTTAGGGGTTGACCGCAGGGGTTCCACCAAGCTGTATTGCAGTGCGCTGAACGAAGCACAACGCAAAAACGTTTGGTGGATGAGAGATACCCTTTGAACCTGATCCGGATGATACCGGCGTAGGGAGCGTGAATCGGCCTTTTCTGGTTCATACGCTCCCCGCCTTTGAGGAGTATGACCATGAATGCCGTTTTGAATCCCACCAAATTTCTTGAATCCACCGCCCACGTCGATGAGGCCGCGGTGCAGCCGCTGCCTAATTCGCGCAAAATTTACGTCCAAGGCAGCCGCGCCGATATCCAGGTGCCGATGCGTGAAATCTCGCAAAGCGATACGCCAACTGGCATGGGCGGCGAGAAGAATCCGCCGATTTTTGTCTACGATACTTCAGGCCCCTACACCGACCCGAACGTAAAAATCGACATTCGCTCCGGTTTGGCACCTTTGCGGGAAAAGTGGATTACCGAGCGCAACGATACTGAACTGTTGGCGGGTATCACCTCGCAATACGGCCTCGCTCGCCTGCACGACCCTAAGCTCGCCGAGATGCGCTTCAATCTGAAGCGCCATCCCCGCCGCGCTAAATCCGGTGCCAATGTTTCGCAGATGCACTATGCGCGCAAGGGCATCATCACTCCAGAAATGGAATACATCGCCATTCGCGAGAATCAGCGCCGCGATGGACTTTCCGAGCTGTTGACGAAGCAGCATCCGGGAGAATCATTCGGCGCATCCATACCGAAGATGATGACGCCCGAATTCGTCCGTGATGAAGTTGCGCGAGGCCGCGCCATCATCCCGGCCAACATCAATCACCCCGAGTCGGAGCCGATGATCATCGGCCGCAATTTCCTGGTGAAGATCAATGCCAATATTGGCAACTCTGCACTCACCTCCTCCATTCACGAGGAAGTCGAAAAGATGACCTGGTCGACCCGTTGGGGTGGCGATACCGTCATGGATCTCTCAACGGGCAAAAATATCCACGAAACCCGCGAGTGGATCATCCGCAATTCGCCGGTACCCATCGGCACCGTACCGATTTATCAGGCGCTGGAAAAGGTAAACGGCAAGGCAGAAGACCTGACGTGGGAGATCTTCAAGGACACGCTAATCGAGCAGGCCGAACAAGGCGTGGACTACTTCACCATCCATGCCGGCGTGCTGCTGCGCTACATTCCGATGACCGCCAAGCGCATGACGGGTATCGTTTCGCGCGGTGGCTCGATCATGGCCAAGTGGTGTCTTGCGCATCACACCGAATCATTCCTCTACACGCACTTCGAAGATATCTGCGAAATCATGAAAGCGTACGACGTTTCATTTTCGCTGGGGGATGGCCTGCGTCCCGGCTCTGGCTACGACGCCAACGACGAAGCGCAGATCGGCGAATTGAAAACATTGGGAGAACTCACAAAGGTCGCGTGGAA
>JBDTPE010000073.1:0-9139 GCA_039932875.1 Betaproteobacteria bacterium
CCCTGAATGGAAAGCGTGTACGGACTGGCCGCGAAGTCATCCACGGCGATTGTGGTTGTGCCCAGCTTGGCGTTGAAAAATTGTCCCGATTCAAGTTTTCCCGTAAAGCCGGTGTTTTCAAATATCAGTTCTCCAGTCGCCTTCTCGGCGACAGGCCATCCTTCGGCATATCGAAAATCCACATCTTTGACTTTGGCGGCGATACGGAAGTTGCCTCCCTTGCCCAGGTGATAGGGGAATTCGAAGATTTCGCCTTTCAAGGAAAAATCCGCCGACAGGATTTCACCGCCGCGTACCGCCCATTCAATGTACTCGCGCGTTTGTGCCGCACCGTTGGGAAGGTAATTAGCTACCGCCTCCGCCTTGGCGCGTAACAGCTTGCCTTTGATGTCGAGTGCACCGGGGCCTTTTTCTTCTTTAGCGCGCGGGCCATCAGCAAGAAAGCGTGAATAGTGCCCGGCGAATTCCCCTGCAACGTCCGGATTGGCAAACGCAACACGTCGAAAGTCGATACTAAGCGCGTCGGCACTGATCTTCCATTCACCGTCGCTCTCGAGTGCATCAAATTTCAATGGTGCTCGCATCAGATGCGGCAGGTCCAGCTGCAAATCTTTGGAATCGACGGTAAACTTCCCGCCCTTATCGTCGCCTTCAACGGTGCCAGTGAATCCGCTGATGCCGGGTACCGAACCATCAGCGTTGATAACAAAATCCTTCATCTCGCCTTTAATGCGGTATTTCAAAATCTTGTCCAGATAGCCCGTCCAGGCAAAACTTGATTTGCGCACCATACCACGCGGACTGAAACGTGCAGCGACGCTGCGGATGTCTTTGGGAACTGGAAAATACTCTAGAAGGGCCGTGATCACCTTCAGGTCGACGCCGGTACCGGTGATTTCACCTGTCGCGGTGGACGCGTTTGCCTGATGCTGCATGGTCAACGAAAAATCAGCCGGTGGCAGGGTCACCCCTTCGCGGGTGCGAAACTCAAGAGCCTTGCTGCCAATGGTGAATCCGTCATCGAGCAACTTGTACTCGATTCTCCCGGCAAGCCTGGCAATGTTCAATGGTGCTACTTCCGGCGACAGTTGCGCTTTGGTATCGATGAGATTGATGTCGACGGTGATGGCGCGAACCGGATTGAACGCAACCGCGGCGTTGCCCGCCTTCGCAACCGAAGCGGCGCGACGTGCGACTGAGTTGTCTATGTCTATCCACGCGCGAAGGTTGCCAATGCCAGCCAGCAATGCATCAGCCAGGGGCAAATGCGCTCGAAGCGCGGCGAAATTGGTGTCGCTGGCCGTCGCAAATATGGTACCGGTCGCATTCCAACGACCCTCTGACTTTTGCAATTTCAGATCGGCGCGCAATTCGATGCGTTTGGCGAGTTCTGGCGGCGGGGTGGCGGCAACACCAATTGTGTGGCCGAGCACGTTCTTTTCGATGCGCACGCCAACGTCGGTGAATTTCAGGGCCGCACCAGGCGAGAACTCGTCGGTCCAGATCAATGTCGCGCGCTCAATCTCGACCCCGGATTGCTCCAACAGCCAGTCGACGAAACGCGGGTCGTCTTCGCCTACGTGCTGGGCATTAAGTGCATGCCCTGCAAAATAAAACAAGCCGTCCTTCCCGCGGGAAAGGGCAAGCTCTGGGCCAATGAGATGCACATCAACCAGGCGAACTTGTCCAACCAACAATGACCACCACGACAGAGCAGCGGTCATCCGGGGAAGCCGGAGCGCCTCGGTACCGGCTGCGTGGCTAGCTGATGTGCTGCCCGCGATCTCGCGAAAAACCACATCTTCGAGTTCCACGTAGGGCCGCATGCCGGACCAGCCGCCGCGAATGGCTGCCGCCGAGACATCCATCCCGCTTGCCGTCGCAACCCTGCTGATAATATCGCCCTGGTAGCCTTCCACGTTTGGCAGAACTACAAATCGCAGCGTGAGCACCATTAACGACAAAAACAACGAAACGATTACTGCTGCCCAGAACAACGTTCGTGAGCCTACACGTCCGAGATGAAATAGTGTTTTTTTGATTTTGTGTTCCAGTTGACAGGCAACTACTCGTTTCTGGTTGTATAACTACGGCTAGTTTCAAACCACTTTATTTGCGGCATTGCAGGTTTAGGAACTCTGGCCAAGGCTGAGGCGGGATTGTCAAGCATGGTCTTAAGCAGATTTCGCAAAGCGGTTTTCGGCGCCGCACAGACTTACGCAACCAGACACGATCACCATGTCATTTTAGCGGCGGCGGCGGCAAAATTGACGACACAGATGATGGACGATACGATATTTTGAGCGAAAACCTGATATTTGAAAGCCAGCTTGCCCGCACCTTTCGTTCTTCGCGCTATGCAGAAAGGCTCTGTCACGCCCAACCGCATCTGATTTCCTGGCTTCGGCAACACGCTGCCAGCCCGTTTGACCGGGCGGCAATGCATGCCACGCTGTTAACGGACAGCGCGGATGATCAGCAGTTCCATGCGAGCCTGCGCCACCTGCGCCAGCGGGTAATGTTGCAGTGCATTTTTCGGGACATCAACGGCCAGGCTGATCTGGACGAAACAATGGCCACGATCTCAGCCCTTGCCGAAGTAACGGTGGGCGCTGCGCAGCAGTTTCATACCCGGGCGACTATTTCGCGCTTCGGAGTTGCCGCCGAATTAGCCGCTACGGAACAGGCTGAACTGGTCATTGTCGGCATGGGCAAACTGGGCGGGATGGAGCTGAACGTGTCATCCGACATCGACCTGATATTTGTCCACGCGGAGGACGGTGAGGCGACGCGCGAACGATCCTGGCACGAGTTTCATGCCGAGTTGGGCAAACGCATCATTCGTGCGCTCGATCATGTCGATGAAAACGGCTTTGTATTCAGAGTCGACATGCGGCTACGGCCGTTCGGTAACAGTGGGCCTCTGGTCAGCAGTTTGGATACGCTGGAAAATTACTTCTACACCCAGGCGAGGCCCTGGGAGCGCTATGCATGGCTGAAAGCGCGCGCGCTCACCGGCGCCCATGCCACCACAACTGCGCTCGACACGCTGGTGAAGCCATTTGTCTATCGCCGCTACAACGACTACGCGGCCATCGAGGAAATGCGTGAACTCCACGGCCAAATTCGTGCCGATGCGAGCAGGCGAAACCGCCTCGAGGATATCAAAGTCGGCGTAGGCGGCATTCGCGAAATTGAGTTTATTGCGCAGCTATTCCAGTTGATTCGCGGTGGACGCGAACCCGACTTACAGACCCGATCCACTCGCGCCGCCTTGTCGCAACTGGCATCGCTGGGCATTGTTACACCGGCACGGGTTGAACAGCTCCAAGCGGCATATGCTTTTCTGAGAAATCTTGAGCACCGCCTCCAGTACCTCGATGACCAGCAGACACAACTATTACCGGCGAATGAGGAGGATAGACAGCGTGTCAGCGAGGCCATGAACTTCGCCAATTGGCAAGCCCTTCTCGACAAACTGAACGAGCATCGTCAGATTGTCACAACGGAATTTGAAGCCTTGTTCGCAAGCGGATCGAAAAAAGAAAACGCCGTTGATGCCACGGGGAAAACAGAAGGCATTGGCGCAATATGTCGACGAATTGCGGAAGTCGCGGGCGTTGACACTGCCGTTGCAGGTGAAATTGAAAAACGTACCAACACCTGGCTCAATTCGCCGCGGACGCCGACACTTTCGCACAAGTCGTGTACACGTATGAAGGCGCTGATACCGCAAGCGCTGCATGCATCCCTGCACTACGACAAGTCGTCGCGCACTTTTTTCCGGCTGTTCGATCTCATTGAAGCGATCGACAAACGGGAGACGTATCTGGCATTGCTCACCGAGTACCCTCATGTGCTGGCGCGCGTGGCGCGGCTTGCTGCGAAAAGTGCGTGGGCGGCTGATTTCTTGCGCAAATACCCGATTCTGCTCGACGAACTAATTGCCGCGCACGACGCCCCGGCAGGCAACAGCGGTATCGACTGGGCTAGCGAACGGACGCAATTGCGCAGTGCTTGCGATCAAGCGGGAGCGGATGCGGAGCTGCAATACGAAATTCTGCGCCGCACCAAGCAGGTCATCACACTGAAACTGAACATCGCCGATATCGAAGGCTGGCTAGGTGTCATGGCGCTATCTGACGAACTCTCCCGGCTGGCTGACATGTTGCTTGAAACTGCACTGATACTCGCCTGGCGTGCGATGGCAGTTGGCCGCATTGAACACTCGCCGCTCAGTTGGGCACCACCAACAGGTTTCGCCGTGATTGGTTATGGCAAGCTTGGCAGCAAAGAGCTGGGTTACGCCTCGGATCTAGATTTGGTTTTCCTGTTTGATCCGTCGACCACCGAAACGGAGCAATTTCCCAAGCTTGCTCAACGACTGAACAGCTGGCTAAACACGACGACCGTCGGCGGCGTACTGTACGAAACCGATTTGCGTTTGCGCCCTGACGGCGTATCCGGACTGCTGGTGTCACCCATTGAAGCTTTTCACGATTATCAGCTGCATCGCGCCTGGACATGGGAGCATCAGGCCCTGACAAGAGCAAGGTTTTGTGCCGGCGATGTTGCTTTGGCCGAACCATTCGAGGCGATTCGGCGCGAAGTATTGTCAGCCAAGCGCGACAACATCAAACTGCGCTCCGAAATTGTCGCCATGCGTGACAAGATGCGCGCCGAGAAGAAAGACCGCACGGACAAACTGGACCTGAAGCAGACCCGCGGCGGCATTGTCGATGCGGAGTTCATTGTTCAGTACATCATCCTCGCCTACTCGCAAGAACACCCTGCGCTCCTCGATAATCTTGGAAATTTCTCCCTGATTACGCGTGCGGCGGCCTTGGGTATCCTCGACGAAGACAGTGCCGCAAAAGTTGCCAAGGCTTATCTTGCGTACCGTGAACGTCAGCATCTTGCACGCAACAACAACGAACTCCTCACGTTGATTTCACCGGACGAGCTGTCCGCAGAGCGACGCGCCGTGAGTCAGGCGTGGCTGGGCTTAATGGGATAACACTAAGCGAATCTGCGGAGATTCAATATCCACGCCAGTTTTCAGGCAATTCTGGCCTGAATGCGGCTCCAGTGGCTGTTGTACGGAGAAAGTGCAAATGCATTCGTAGTTGATTCGCCATAAAAACAACAATCCTTTTCGTGCTTGGGCGCCACGCAATTTAGAATGGTGCATGTCAGACCCTCACGCGCAAAATCTGGATTCGCAAGTCAATGCGGTCTACGAAGAACTCAAGCGGCTTGCCGCATCGCATATTCGCCGTGAGCGTGTAGACCATACGCTGTCGGCCACGGCGCTGTTGCACGAGGCATACATGAAGCTGGCAAAATCGAATCCGCAATGGGAAACGCGCTCGCATTTCTTTGGTATTGCCGCAAACGCGATGCGGCAAATTCTTATCGACCACGCCAATGCGCGTCGGGCGGAGAAGCGTGGCGGCGAATGGATAAAGCTGACGCTGACATCGGCGATTGCTGAAATTGGCGGCGGCGAGGAAGAAGGCATCGATGTTCTCTCCCTGAACGCTGCACTGAAGGACCTCGAATCCATCGATGCACGGCAAGCCCGAGTCGTGGAGCTTCGTTATTTCGGCGGACTATCCATCGAAGAAACGGCAGATGCGATGAACCTGTCGATCGCGACCATCAAACGCGAATGGCAAACCGCCAAACTTTTTCTAAAGCGTGCACTCGATGACCAGCAATAGAGCGGAGCTGTGGCGTCGCGCCAAGGAAATCCTGGCCGACGCGCTCGCCATCCCGCCGTCGGGCCGCACTGAATTTGTGGAAGCGCGTTGCGCAGGCGATGTTGCACTGAGCGAGGAAGTGTTTTCGCTCCTGAAACACGTGGAAAATTCGACCGGCTTCATCGAGATTTCGCCATCAATTCCAGTGCACGAGCAAGCTGTCAACGCGCAGACGATGACCGGCCGACGAGTCGGAGCGTACTTGTTCGGCGAAGAAATTGGGCGCGGTGGCATGGGCGTGGTCTACGCGGCTGATCGTGTCGACGGCGCTTACCAGCAGCGCGTGGCGATCAAACTATTGCGCAGCACCATTCACAGTGAAGCGGACGCGAGACGCATGATGCGTGAGCGTCAGGCTCTCGCCGAATTGAACCACCCGAACATCGCGCATCTGCTTGATGGCGGCACGACTGACGACGGACTGCCGTATCTAGTAATGGAATATATCGACGGCGAAACCGTCGATCACTATTGCGAGAAAAATGCATTGGGCCTCGCTGCGCGCGTGGGCATCGTGCGCGCAATATGCGCAGCCGTGCAAAGCGCGCACCAAAATCTACTGATTCATAGGGATATCAAGCCATCCAATATTCTGGTCAACGGCGAAGGTATGGCCAAACTGCTCGATTTTGGTATCGCGCGACTGCTCTCCAGTGACGCGGCCAGTGCAAACGCGACACAGGATGCGGCATTGCTGTTCACACCGCGATACGCGAGCCCCGAGCAAGTTCGCGGGCATCCCGTCGGCGTCGCCACTGACGTCTACGGCTTGGGATTGCTGCTCTACGAACTGCTCGCTGGTTCCAGCCCTTACGCACGTATTGCGTCCGAGGATGCGACCAATGCCGCGGCAGCGATGCAAGTGGTACTCGAAGACTCGCCGCGCAAGGCCAGCGAAGTCGCCAGGCAGAAAATGCCGGCGTTTGCCTCCGCGCTGGCCGGAGATCTCGATATTATTTTGCTGAAGGCTTGCGAAAAAATACCCGGAGAGCGTTACGCCACGGTCGCGCAGCTCGACGAAGATTTGCGCCGCTGGCTGGTTAACGAGCCCATACTCGCGCGTGCGCCGTCGTGGCAATATGGACTGCGCAAATTCATCAAACGGCACCGCGGCGCATCCGCGATGGCTGTCGTGGCGCTGGCGGCCATCTTGATCGGTGCCGCCGGTACCCTCGCGCAGAAACGCAAAACCGAAGCACGCTATACACAGGTCCGCCAGCTCGCCAATAGCCTCATCTTCAAGTACTACGACAAGATCGATTCCATGGCCGGTTCGACGCCGGTGCTGAAAGAGCTGGCAGCCGATGGCATCGCTTTTCTCGATAGCCTTGCCGCCGACGCAACGGACGATCCGATTTTGGCAGTCGAAATCGCGGCTGGCTATCGGAAGCTGACTGAGGTGCTTTTCAATGGACGCGGCATGCGGCAACTCGGAGACAAGGCCGGCGCGGAAGCGACAGCGCAAAAAGCCTCCGCGCTTCTCGAAACGTTGCTGGCGAAATATCCTAATCATATTGCCGCCAACAAGGAGATGGCAAATCTTGAGACCGGCATTGGCTCTCTGCTCACTCAAGAGGGCCGCGCCAAGGAAGCCATCGCGCGCATGGAAAGCGCCGCAGCTCGCTATGAAAACGTGCTGCGCGCCGATCCGGCAGATGAACGTGCCGCCTATGAAGTGACGCGCAATTACATTGCCACCGCGCAAGCGGCGATCACCGCAGGGTTGCCCGCCGACGCCTATCTAGCCCATGGCGACGTCGCGCTGAAGCGCTGGGCCGTAGGGCGTGAAAACGATCCGGAAGCGGCCAATTTGGAAATGTTTCTGGTACGAACGAAATTCCGCCAAGCGTTCGGCGGCAAAGACTACGTCAACGCGTTGCGCTACGCCAACGAAGAAATTGCTGGGGTGGGCAAGATGCTGGAACGCGAAGTTGAACGCGAAAACTACACATTGCGCGGTCATTTGCAGTCTGCTTTGGCGGCCAAGGGGGTCGTTCTCCTCGAAACAAACCATGCCCGGGAGGCGTTGACAGCGCTCGCGCAATCGCAAGCACTCGCGCAGCAAATCGTCGATAAGGATCCTGAAAATATCAATGCTCGTCTTGGATTGGCCCGGCTGTACACGCATATCGGCAAGGCCAGGCTAGCACTTAACGCACCCGCCGAAGCCGCTGCCGCATTTTCGACGAGCGTAGCGGAGTTCAACAACCTCGGCGAGAAAGCGCGGCCCGCATACTCTTATCAGCAGCATGCGGAAGCGCTGTGGAGAGCCATGACCACTTACACAAAACTGCACGATGGCAAGGCGGCTGCGCGCAATGCGTCCAGCCTGCTCGCGTTTGCCAAACTACGGCCGGCGCCGTTCGAGAAGAGACCCGCGTCGGATTGGTTGTCAGATGCAAGCCACATTGTTGCGGGGCGATAACGACTCAAATGCGTTTGCCTGGCCACTCGTCAAAGTCGAGAAATTGCCAAACACTAGCAATGACAAGGCTTTTGAAGGCTTTTCGCTGAAACGCCGCAATATTGCCGGCGTTTTGCTTTTTCATTTGGTGGAACTGGGCACAGCGAGAACGCTGTTGTTCGCATTTGCTCCATAAAGAGTAAATTTCTCCATTCTGGAGAAATTTCTACCGTTTTATGCGTCTTGCAAGAGGCTATGTAATTGCCGCATTCCGCAACATCTCCGCCGCATGCTTCCTGGTCGCTTCGGTGATCTTGATGCCGCCGAGCATGCGGGCAATTTCCTCGACCCGTGTCTTGCTGGTGAGATGCGTAATCGATGTCGTCGCAACGCCGTCAACGGCTGTTTTTGCAACCTGAAACTGATGCTCCGCACAGGCAGCGACTTGCGGCAGATGGGTGACCGCGAGAACCTGATGCTGAGAGCCCAGTGACCGCAGAAGCCGCCCAACCACCTCGGCGACACGGCCACCAATACCGGCGTCCACCTCATCAAAAATCATCGTCGCCACGCTTGCCCTGGCTGACGCCAACATCTGGATTGCCAAACTCACTCGCGACAATTCACCACCGGAAGCAATTTTTGCCAACGGGCCAAGCGTTTGCCCTTCGTGCGCGGTAACCTGAAACTCGCAGCTTTCAAGTCCGGCTGCCGACGGCTCGCGCGGCGTGAACTCAACTGCGAATTTTCCGCCGGGCATGGCGAGCTCCTGCAAAGACTTGGTGACGCTAGCCGCGAATTTCTTCGCCGCTTGCTGGCGAGACTTGGTGAGCTTGTTCGCTATTTGCATGAACGTGGCACTGGCAAGCTGTTCTGCTGCGATTAGTTCATCCAGAGACTGCCCGCCGCCGAGCGCACTCATGCGGTCGCGTTTTTGTTGCAGGATATCGGGAATGCGTTTGGGCTCGATGCG
>JBDTPE010000074.1:0-9004 GCA_039932875.1 Betaproteobacteria bacterium
TTGCAAGAGGTGCATTTCCTGTGGCGGCCATTCTTGCGTGATGCGGATGACGACATGATTCTGGAATGCGCCGTTGCGTCGGGTGCGAAATACATCATTACGCATAACATCAAAGATTTTCGCCGAGCGCCCGAGCTAGGGGTGACGGCTGTAACGCCGTCGCAGTTCTTGAATTCTGTGTTGAAACGCAAATAGGAGTTCGTTATGTCTGCACTTACAGTTCGTTTGCCTAACTCGGTACATGAAAGCATTAAAGAGTTGGCAAAGAAAGATGGCATCTCGGTGAATCAATTCATCGCAAGCGCGGCGTCGGAAAAGATGGCGGCGTTCCTGACCCTTGAGTACCTGAGCAAAGAGGCGGCCAGAGGCAAGCGGTCAGACTTTCAACGATTTCTAAAGCGTGTCCCCGACGTTCCCGCTGACCTAGGCGATAAACAGCGATAGTGACCCCTTTGAGTCGATATTTGACGGTGGCAGATTGAGCACGGTATCTTGCGTAGGTGAACAAGTTTTTTCGACAGGCTCATTAGGCGTCATGAAGACCCTCGTCACGTCGCTCGCGTGTGCAATGTTCGGTGCCTTCCTGCTAATCTTGGCGACAAATGCAACAGCGCGACCGAATGTTACTGGCTGTCCGCTCGAGAAGCTCGCCATTTTCGTCGGGATGTCTCGCACCGAAGTTGAGCGCGCTGTCGCCGCTTCAATGGGAGTGCCGTCAAAGTACAGCGCCTATGCAAACAACCTTGAGGGCGGGGCTGTTGAGTACACCAGCGGCGGCTGCATCTTGAAGGTCGACTTTTCGGCCGGTGCCCCGGCGCCTCGAGTGGCTCTCCCTTCCGGGCGAACCAAGCACCTCCAACCAATGGAAGAAAAGGTCCTCGCGTATGAGTTGCACTTCATACCGCTACGCGCGCCTTCAACTCCAGAGCCTGGCTTCCAGAAGTAACCGTCAAGCCACTACCGCAATGACGCCTAAAGGGGGCTCGCCAACCTTCGATCGCTGGACGCTGCACGTGACAGAGCTGCGCCTGTAAACTCCATGTTTAATGGACACTGATGAAAGTAGAAGAAAAATTCAACAGAGCCGACAGGTTACATCGATTGCTATCAATCGATTCATTGAAACTTGCCTTCAAAAACGCTAAGTGCGGTCCCGCGAAAGAATTCTTTAAAGAGTACATGCAATGAATATGAACTTTTCCGCGTTACTCGCGGTATCAATCGTTACGGCAAGTTCGTGTGCGGCCGCTTACGGTGTTCCCACATTTCGAACTGTCTGGCAACAAATCCCGATGCTTTCGCCATAAGCGTGAATCAAAATGAATTTCAACTGGCACGCCGATCTCATTACACGCGAAACAATGGTCGACGGCGCCTACAAGAATACGCAAAATGTACGGCGCTTCTTGGTTCTGCAATGTGGAGCAGACTTCAAGTTCGACAGAGACTTCATGGCATGGATTCGGAATGGTGCACGCAAGAGTATGGGGGACGTTGCGGATGAGTGGCTTGGACGGAAGCGGCATTAACTGCGGCGACTATGAGTCTCCACATATAGATCGGCGCACATGACAGACGATCGCAAGATTGAAACCTACAAAGAGCTAATGGCGGCTAAAGGCATTGCGATGTCTACCGCCGCACCACCACTGTGGGAGCTGATGTGGTTTCTAGGCATCAATCTTCCGCCGCCGCTTTGCATGGGTTTCATCCCGCTGTTCCTCTTTGCAGGCTCGTTCTTCGGTATTGTGTTCGGATCCGGTGTCTGGGTCTTGCGCAATATGGGATCACGTCATATGTCGCTGCACGAAGCCGGAGGAGTTGCGCTAATCACAGGCGTCGCGTTTGGGCTCGCCATTGCGTGGTTCACCCGCCGTCTTGCCCGCAAGCATAATTTGGGTGCTTGGTCTTCGTTTAGTGCTTCTTCGCTGCGCCACTAACTCTCGCGTTGTTAAGCCACGATTATGCAAATCAGGTTTAGCTCGAAGACTGCTTTGAAGCGAATTTGACCTGCGGCTGGCGTGTCCCCTTTGGTCCGCTTGCAGAAGTCGAATAGAGCGTCTAGAAACACCTATCAACACCGAACTCTGTTTGGTACATGCCGACAAGGCGATCTATTGTCAGTAGCGTCTGCTGTCATGTCACGAGCTTGTTTTGACGAAACACCCATCGCTCATGAGATGTACTGTAAATCTGTAGGTTGAGCATTGGCGAGGCTCCCAGGCATAAAACGCTTGGAAAGCCTCGCCAATACTGGATTTGCTACTCTTTGATTGCTTCAACCACGATGTTCAACGTCACTTCATCGCTGACGCCTGGGACGTATTTACCAGCATTGAATTCGGTGCGTTTGATCTTGGTGCTGGCGTTGGCGCCACAGGCTTCTTTCTTGGCGAACGGGTGCGGACCGCAGTGGAAGGACGATACGGTTAGTGTCACCGGCTTGGTGATGCCTTTGATGGTCAGATCACCGGCGATGGATGCAACTTTATCGCCGTCAAATTTGAAATTGCTGGATTTAAACGTGATGGCGGGAAATTTTTCTACGTTGAAAAAATCCTCGCCCTTGAGATGACCATTGAATAATTCGGAGCCGGTATTGACCGACTTGGTATCGATGCTCAAGTCCATCGAACCAGTTTTGGCGGCGCGGTCGATGGTGACTTTACCGGTGGTTTTATCGAACTTGCTCTGCTGGGTCGAGAACCCCATGTGGGTATACGAGAAGCTCGGGAAGGTGTGGTTGTTGTCCATCACAAACGTTTCCGGTGCGGCAAATGCGGGAATGCTGAGGCTGACAGCGACTGCAATAAGGGCGATGCGTTTCATGGTGTTGCTCCTATGGTTATCGGAAAGGTTTACTTTGCTTTTGGTGTCGGCGCGGTCGCAGCTGCGGCTGCCACGACGTGGAAATTGACCTGAACCTCATTGGCGACGGTCGACAAATCCGCCCACGGGCCTTCGCCGATGGCGAAGTCGATGCGCTTCAAGGTGAAGTCGCCGTCGAAGACGCCATTGTTGCCATCTGTTTTGAAGCCAAACTTAGCCGTCACAGGGTTCGCTTTGCCTTTGATGGACAGCGGTCCGGTGACTTCATAGCGACCGGCACCCACTGCTTTCACGATGCTGGAAGTAAAGCTAGCCGTCGGAAACGCTTTCACGTTGAACCATTGTTTGCCGACGACTTCGTCGTCGGCGTCCTTGGAACCGGCGTCGATGGCGGCCAGGTCGATGATGAGATCCACCTTCGCCGCCGCGGGCTTGGCGGGGTCAAAAGCGACCCGGGCGGTAAATTTGGGGAAGCGGCCTTGTACCGGCACACCCATCTGCTTAGAGGTGAAGGTGATGGTTGATTTATCCAACTGAACGGCGCTGTACTCGATCGCCTGCGCAGAGTTGGCCGCTATGACCAGTGTGGAAGCCAGAAAAATGCGTGTCACGTTTGTCATTGATGTGCAACTCTGTCGGTGATGGTTAGGAAATCGACTTTTGGCGGGACGGCAACATGCGTCGGAGGATGTCGTCCTTGTCGATGAAGTGATGTTTGAGTGCTGCGCCGATGTGCGCGCCGATGATGGCGATCATCAGGTAGTTGAGATAGCTATGCACCTGTGTCAGGGTCTCGCCCAATTCCTTGTTCTTGTCCAATAAGTCCGGGATAGGCAACACACCGAAATAGACGGTCTGAAAGCCCTTGGCAGAGCTCATCAGCCAGCCGCTCAAGGGGATGACGATCATCAGCGCGTACAACGCATAGTGCGTACTTTCCGCGACCACGCGCTGCCATTGCGGCATGGCTTCTGGCAGCGATGGGGCAGGGTGGGTGATGCGCCAAACGCAGCGGATCAGCACCAGCGAGAAAATCGTCACACCCGCCCATTTGTGCCATGAATAAAGACGCAGTTTGGTTGGCGATAGCGACAGGTCGGCCATGTACAAGCCGACGCCCAGGGAAACAAGAATCATCAGCCCGATCAGCCAATGCAGGGCGATGGCCACGCCGGTATATCGCGTTACCTTCATGTCGAACTCGCGTCATTGGTAGAGTTTGACGACTCGAATGCCAGTCGCAAGCGGCAAAGTTGTTGGCGCATATTGTTCAGCTCCTGGTCGGTGAAACTTATAAACAAGGGATCGAGGTGGGTCAAATGTTTGGGGAAAACGTCTTCAAACAACGCCTGTCCCTCGGCGGTGAGCTTGGTAATCCAGCTACGGCCATCTTCAGGTGAGTCGTGTCTGCTGAGCAGCCCCTTCCGTTCCAGTCGATCAAGTACGCCGGTCATCGTGCCCTTGGTAATTAGCGTCTTTTCACCCAATTCCTTGCAACTCATACCATTGGTATTGCCGAGCGTCGCGATGATGTCAAATTGCGCCGGTGTCAAGCACAGCTCGCGAACATGTGCACTAGAACACTGTTCGAAGCTTCTGGCACATTCGATGAGTGCTCGGACTAGCGGCATGTAACGTTTTTTGCGCATAGGGGGGTTTGACGGGTCGAATGCAATTTAGTTCGTATTAGTACTAAATTCTGCACGAATATTTTGGGGCGGTCAACTATCGGTGGCAATTCACGGAAGATTGGGGGGCGCAACCGTATCCGGTCGGCGGCGTTCAGTCGACGGCGGACACTTCGTCCAGATAAGGTTGGTTGTTGTCTGGGCGGCTCAGAAAAACACTGGCTGCCATCGCACTGCGGCGCCAAATCTCTGCGTGCACTCGACCCTCTTCCAGCAGGCTAGACGCATAGAGCTGGAAGCGTTCATTGCCGCCGCTTTGTCGGCCACCGGACCACAGCAGGTCCCATTCGCCATTAGGACCCTGCACATTCGCAGTCTTTGTTTGACGCAACAGGAACGGGCAGCTTGCTTTCGGCGAAACCTCGTTTCGCACAGTACGAATTCCCTGTGTGTACTCGAGGATGCCACGCTCGGATTCGCCCAGTTGCTCACTCTGAATACACGAATAGCTGGACGGCAATGCCGAAGCCATCGAATCGTACACGCCGCGATAGCCTTTCGCGGTGTCGATCCACGGCATTAGCAGAACCATCGGTAACGCCCACGCTACCGCCAGTGATGCCGTCCAAACCAGTAACCGCCCATGTGCCTGACGCCGCGCCTGCCAGACAATCGCCACCAGCCCTACGCTCAGCGCGGCCGCAAGCAGTACGTTGAATGGCGAAATCGGCAGCAGGAAATGCACCGGCACCTGCCTTGCGATCCAGTGCCAGTCCGGCGTATGACCAAAATAGGTCAGGGCCCCCCAGAAAAACCAGGTCAATAGTCCTATGCCCAGCGCAATGGTCAACCCAAGCGCCGCCAATGTTGACCAAATGTAACGCGGCGTTTGCCTGAACGCGCCGGTGGTGGCAAGTGCCAACGCGGGCAACATCGGCAACGCATAAATGACTCTGGCTGACTCGGCCATCACTAGCACTAACGACAATGAAAGCGCAACGGCGAGTCCTACCTGCATGCCGGTTTCATGCAGACAACGCGCGCGGGATTGCCACAGACAGATGGCGATAAAAATCCACCAAGGAAAGACAAACCAGGGAAAGGCCTTTGCCCAGAAGCCATTTTCACTCGCCGCGCCCAACGTAGCGACCGAGAATCCCAGGAAGCGACCGATATTGTTGTCCCATAACCAGGTAACGAACGCGGTTGAGTCACGGGCAAAAAGCAATGCCGGCCAGATGGTTATCCAGGGCAAAGCCACGAGCGCGGCCAACAGCAGAAACTTGACATAACGGCGTTCACGCCATTGCGCAAAACACACCGGCAATGCCAGCACGGCGATGACGATTGCGCCGGGTGCTAACAGTCCTTTGGCCAGAAAACCCATACCAACCCCGCACCCCAGCGCCAGAAATGCCCACTTGCGGCCGGCCGCATGCGCGACCAGTGCTAACGTCGCAACGGCAAAGCCAGCCAACAGCGGCAAATCCGGCAACATGAGGGGCACGGTATTGAGCAGTCCAAGCGTACCGAGCATGACCAAAACGGCGATTCGCCCGCTACCCGCGCCCCAAGCCATGCGGCCAGCCAGAGCAGTTGCCCAGAGTGCAATTCCCACAAAAACGCCACTGGCAAGGCGCGCGCCATCGTGCATTGGCAGGAATGCACTGGTCAGCGACGCAGTGAGCATCCCCATCCAATGATACAAAGGCGGCTTTTCCATGAACGTCTCGCCCGCCAGATGCGGAATCACCCAGTCGCCGGACTGAAGCATGTGGAAAATGCCGGCGAAGATATAGCCTTCGTCGGGCTTCCAAGGCTGATGCCCGATCAGCCCCGGCACACAGTAGGCCAGTGCAACGCAAAGCACCACAAACACTTGTGGGGCTGGCAACTGCGCACTCACGCTCGTGTCAGGACTGTTCATCGAATAATTGCGCCAACAATATGGTGCTTTCGATCGAATTTCGACCGGTTACACTCTGTAACAATTATTGTAACACTAGGGGTTTACCTGAGTTTGACGAGAAGTGTGCCTTTTTGAAAACGCTGGCATCGTTTGCGGCAAAGTAGATTCGCTGGCTGGGTCGTCAGTGGAAGAATTCGCGCATCATGAACTCCTCGAGCCCTACGCTGTCTTCTACGCGGGCCGATAGCACGACCACACGCCCAAGCCGTTGCGATTCCCAGTTGAAATCGCCCTGGTAGTGGGTACGGATCAATTCGATCATGCGACGGATGATGGCCTGATCGACGTTGCCATTGAGCCCCGCATCGACGTCGATGACTTCCCGTCGACTGTCACGCGAATCGGTGGTCCAGCCGCGGAACGCGAATTGCGCGGCACGATGGCCTTTGCTGATGATCTGAAATACGCCGCTGGTGCCCGACCCTTGGGTCAATGAGCGGATGTTGCGATTGATATTGGCCATGGCGATATCGTTGGCCGAAGGATCGCGGCCACTGGAGCGCCCTTGCGCGCGCGCGGCGGATTCGGTGGCGGCCCGGCGTTCGCGATTGGCGTTGACCATGCTCATGAAATCAGTTGGTGCCGCTTCAGGGTGTTTAACCGGCGCGGGTGGTTCCGGCTCCAGCGGAATGCTTTGCGGCGCGGCACTGGGGACGGTCATCATGCGTGGAGACAGCGGTGCCACCGTTCGGGGTCGCGTTGCCTGCGGCGTTGGTGGTGTAACGACAGCTACGGTGGGCGCCGGTGGCGGGCTGGGCGATGACGGCGTCAGCTGCACCACCATCGGGCCAGGCCCACCTTGCGACGGAGAATCATCATTCACTTCGCGTTTAGGCATCAGCACGAAAAAAATAATGTGAAAGCACAACGAAAGCAGCAAGCCCAGCGCGAGGTAGCGCAAGGGTCGCGCTTCAGGCTCGCGCAAATGGCTGCCCTTAAGCGTTCTGGCGGTTGTTGGCGCGCCCATATCGGCCGCGAAAATCAGGGATTGTTGCATCGGCGCCATTATGAGGGACACAGGGCTGCATTTCACTTGCTCGCAGCGCTGCTAGGAGCGTGCTAGCCACGTGATGGTTCCCGGGTCTGTAACTGAAACCAGCCTGAACTGTTCGAAGAATCGCAAAGCGGCTATGCTATGCGAAAGCTACCCTCGAACAGCCAAAGGAGAAATTGTCGTGGCAAAAGAACAGATCAATATGGACAACCATTGGTTGCCATTCACGCCTAATCGCCATTTCCGCGAGCATCCACGCGTCTTCGTGGCAGCCGACGGCATGATGTTTACCACCGATGACGGACGTCAGGTGATCGACGGCGTTTCCAGCCTCTGGTGTGTCGGTGCCGGGCACAATCGCCGCCAGATCAACGAAGCGATCAAGAAACAACTTGATACACTTGATTACGCCACCGCCTTTCAGGTCGGCAACGACAAGGCCTTCAAAGCCGCCGAAATGATCGCGGCATTAGCGCCAGGTGACCTGAATAAAGTGTTGTTTTGCAACTCCGGCAGTGAAGCGGCTGATACCTCAATGAAAGTCGCGCTGGCCTACCATCGCGCACGTGGCGAGGGCCATCGCAATGTGTTCATCGGACGCGAACGCGGCTATCACGGCGCCGGCTTTGGCGGCATGAGCGTCGGCGGCATTCCCGCCAATCGCAAGGTCTTTGGCACTGCGTTCTTGCCCAGGGTGGACCATCTACGATTCATTCACGATCCGGTCAATCATGCATTTATCAATGGCGTGGAGCCGGAATGGAAAGAGGACCCACTGCTTGAGCTCGAACAGCGCATTCTTCCGCTGCACGACCCGAGCAATATTGCGGCTGTGATCGTAGAGCCGGTCGCTGGCAGTGCAGGGTGGTATCTGCCGCCAAAGGGTTACCTGAAGCGTTTGCGCGAAATTTGCGACAAGCACGGCATCCTGTTGATCTTCGATGAAGTCATTACCGGCTTTGGCCGCATGGGTACAAATTTTGGTGCCGATTTTTACGGCGTCGTGCCGGACATGCTGAATTTCGCCAAGTGTGTGACCAATGGTGTGATCCCGCTGGGTGGCGTGATCTGCCGCGACCATATTTATGACTCGATGATGAAATCGACCGCCAGCAGCCCCGACCATGCGATCGAGTTTTTTCACGGCTACACGTATTCAGGCCACCCGGTTGCCTGCGCGGCAGCCATTGCAACGCTCGACCTGTGCAAGGAGGAAAATCTGTTCGCGCGCGCCGGTGAGATGGGCAAAGTACTGGGCGACGCACTGCACAGCACCTTCCGCGACCTGCCGAATGTGATCGGTATTCGTGCGCTCGGTCTGGCTGGTGCTGTGGAGTTGGCGAGCATTGCCGGCGCGCCTGGCAAGCGCGCCTACAACATTTTTCTTGACTGTTTTGAGCGCGGCGTATTGCTGCGCATCGCCGGCGACAATCTGGTGTTGAGCCCGCCGTATATCGTCGAGGCTAGCCACATCGACCAGATGGTGACGACGATTGCCGAGTCGGTGAAACGGCACGCCGCCTGATTTTAAAACTCCAGCATCGGCGCGCTGCTCAGTCATATCGAAGGTACCGCTCCATTTGC
>JBDTPE010000075.1:0-8968 GCA_039932875.1 Betaproteobacteria bacterium
CGTATAGCGCAATGCGACCAAATAGGCGTTTGCCTACACGAATTCAGGTGACCTCCTCACAACCGCCAAAAGCATATTGTGCAGTAATAGACGTGTGCATGTGCGGGCATCAGCTAACGCGTTGCAGCAATTCAATTTGACTTTCCATGGGAGTTCCAACATGAAGCAATGTTCTCCAAGCGGTATCCGCCGTTTTCATGCCATGTTATTGGCGACGCTGTTGGGCGCTACTGTCGGCGTCGTCTCAGCATCAGCAAGTAGTGATGAGCAAGCATTGGCGAAGGGGGCGATGGCAGACGTGACACCCCAGCAGAAGTACAGCACTGCAATTCGGGAAGCCGGAGGCGCATATAAGGAATGGTTGCGCGAATGCAACAACGGTCCCGCCGATCTGCGTCGTGCGTGCGTTGCCGAGGCCAAGTCGACATACGACCAAGACATGGCTCGAGCGAAAATGATACTTGCGACTCGCTGACACGCAAAATAACTAGCTTTTCATTCCCACAAGTACTTGCAATCTGGAAACTGCCGCACGCAGTAGTGCGACGGAGTACAGCTTGTGAAAGCCCAGCAGCGCCTTGAAAATAAAGCCCATTTCATCTTTGCCGGATTTTCGGTTTCTAACGGGAACGACCGCTGATCCGAAAAACAAGCGGGTCGCAGGGCCACTACTTGTTTCGACAGGCTCGATCATCAGCCACGATCTTGTGCGGTCGTTCATATCTGACAGAAGTAGCTGATTTGAAATCCTTTTTTCTACGGACCAAGCCGCAAACTCAATGATTGTTCCTGCCGCGAGTTGGCGGACTTGTTCGTCTGTGGACGGTTTGGACACCGCCCATTTCAGAATGCTGCGCTCGACCTTGAAAAGGCGCGTTGTATAAAATGCTGCAACAAGTTGTTGCAGCGAAATCGACCCGGCAAATTCCGCGACAAAGCAATCCACATAGGCATGTGACTCATACGCTCGTAACAGTGATGACTCAGGTAATTCGCAACGTTCAATTGATGCCATGTCTTACGCTCCATCGTGATAAGCAGAAAACCGAAATCTTACCGTGCGCAAGTCAATTGTCAGCCTCGCGTCAGCATCGCCCGCTATCCTAGACTCACTTGGTCTCTCTCCTGGGCCAAGGTTGGTTTGAAATGTGCGTTTTAAGGGCGGCTCGGTTCCTCCGACTTGAGCCGCCTTTTTTTGCCTGCAGCTTGCGAATATCGCTCGCAACCCATTAGGCGACGCGATTTGCAGTCCCCTATTCTGCAAACACCCTCTCTGCAAGCGTGATCACGATGGCCTCTGGTTTGGTGACAAGCTTGTGACCATTGGAGCATAGGATTCACTTTCAAGTTCGACTGAAAATAAACACATGGATGGATCGTGTCGTGCCCTCCTGGCCACGAGTGCCGGACGGTCAGGGACACATCCCGCTTTTTGCATCCGTCTGATATGCGGCAACGTATTTTTATTGAGCTACAATTTCCGCCAATGTCCAACAACGACCAACCCGTTGACAAAAGTTCAACTGCCCCCGTCACCCAGCTTCTCGCCGAGTTGCGACGCGGCGACACCAGCGCGTCAGCCAAGCTCTATTCGTTGCTGTATCCGGAAATCAAGCGCCTCGCACGCTCGCGACTGTATGCAGCGGGCGGGGTCACGAGTCTGAATACGACCGCGCTCGTCAATGAAGGCTTTCTGCGCATGGCAGAGCGCGAGGGGTTGGCGGGAGAATCGCGCGCTCAGTTTTTTGCCTACGTCGGCAAAGTACTGCGCTCAGTCGTACTCGATCATTTGCGCGCTGAAAGTGCCGAGAAACGCGGTGGCGATCAGGTACACGTCACGATGTCGGAAGCCGAGTCCATTGCATCGTCCGGGCGCGACGACTGGTTCCTGCTTGATCGCGCGCTGGAGCAGTTGAAGGAAATCGACAACGCGCTCTATGAACTGGTCGAGCTGCGCTATTTCGTCGGCATGACAGTCGCCGACATTGCTGCGCTACGAGAAGTATCGACGCGCACCGTCGACCGCGACTGGGTAAAGGCCAAGTCCCTGCTTGAGGAAATGGTTGAGGCCTCATCCTGAAGCTTCCTGAAATAGAGTTGCACGCGTGAATCGTTCCGACTGGGAGCGCCGCTCAGCGCTGTTCGATGAGGCCGTCGAACGCCCGGCTGACGCGCGCTCAGCCTGGCTTTCGGCCATCGCGCTAAGCGATCCGACCCACCTGAATGCACTAAAAAGAATGCTTGCCGAGTTTGAAAAACCACCATCACTCCATGGTGTTGCGCCCAGCGTGGCGGGCCTTGATTCAAATCACTTCGAAGCCAGTCTGGATGCGGCGACCTCGGACAGCCTGCAATTGCAGCCGGGCAATCGGGTCGGTGCCTGGGAGTTGGTGCGCAAAATTGGTGAAGGCGGCATGGGTGAAGTCTGGCTGGCTTCGCGAAGCGATGGCCATTACGACGGCAACGCCGCAATCAAATTTTTGCGTACCGGTTTGGGCAAGAGCCAGATCGTCGAACGCTTTTTGCGCGAGCGACGCTTACTCGCGCGGCTAACGCACCCCGGTATTGCCCGCCTGCTCGATGCCGGTACACATCAGGACGAGCCGTATCTAGTGATGGAATACATCGAGGGCCAGCCAATCACAACATGGGCGGCCGAACATGCACCACGTGTGGCTGATCGCGTTGCACTGATGCTCAAAGTCTGTCGCGCCGCTGAATACGCGCACGGCCAGCTGATCGTGCATCGTGACCTGAAGCCATCCAATGTGCTGGTTACGGGCATCGGCGAACCTTCGTTACTGGATTTCGGCATTGCCAAGCTGATGGACGATGAAGACGACGATTATGGAACAGCGTTAACGCGCATGACCGGTCGTGGCTACACACTGGGCTACTGTGCGCCGGAGCAAATTACCGGCGAGCCGACGGGGGTGGCGGCAGATGTGTTTTCGATTGGTGTGCTGCTATTCGAGTTGCTGACGGGCACCCTGCCGTTCAGACCCCAGCATGGGCGGGAAGGCCGTGCAGCGCTCGAGCATGCCATCGTCCACGACGATGCAAAGAGCGTAAGCCGTGCAGTGGATGACGCGAATACTGCCGATACGCTCTCAAACGCGCGAGCACGTCCCATCGATGCTGGCAGGGCGCGCGGTGACATGGAGGCCATTGTCGCGAGGGCGCTGCGAAAAAATCCAGCTGATCGATATGCCACCGTGAGCGCACTTGCCGACGATCTGGATCGCTGGTTAAACAATATGCCGGTGCTGGCACGGCGCGGCAACTGGCAGTACATGACGATGCTCTGGCTGATGCGAAATCGCGCGTTGGCGATTGTGGCCACTGCGGCATTCATCGCCGTGGGCGCAGGCATGGTCACAGCATTGTGGCAGGCCGACCGGGCTAACGATGAAGCCCAGCGCGCCAGTGATGAGGCGCAGCGTGCAGACCAGGAAAAAGTCACCGCGATCGAACAGCGGCGTCGTGCTGAAATTGCGACGGCACAGGCCACGGCCGCCTTGTCCGAAAGTGAGCGCGCGAAGCGTGTGGCGCTGCAGGCGCAGAAGCAAGCCGACGAAAATGCGCGCGCCGCCCTTGAATCCGCCCAGCTCGCTACACGCAACGAACTTCGCTCACGCAAGTCTGAAGCCGATGCCGCAGCGGCCAGTGGCAAGGCGCAGTCGGAAGCAGCGAAGGCGAAAGCTGTTAACCAGTATCTGGTGACGTTATTCGAAAGCGCCGACCCGGAGCACACCAAGGGCGAAAAACTCACCGCGCGCGAGGTGCTGGATACCGGCGCCAAATCGTTGGCTGCGCAGTTTGCCAACGATCCGGAGACTCTGGCCGAACTGCAGGCTGTGCTCGGTCAGACCTATGTCGGGCTGTCGCAGCCGCAGACGGCAATTCCACTGCTGACCGCCGCCGCCACGGCCACTGCAAAAAAATATGGGCCGCGTTCCGTCGAGCATGCACGCATCGTCTACACCTTGGCGCGCGCCGAGATGGAGACCGAGAGCTTTCCTGATTCCGAGAGGCACTATCGCGCCGCGCTGGAAATCCTGGAACCGGTAGAAGGCATCGCTAGCGAGACCAACGTCGTTGGCACCGTAAATCTCTCTTATGCATTGCAGAAGCAGGGAAAGTTCGCCGAGATCGATCCGCTGATTGCACCGGTACGCGCGGCCACAATTGCGCAACGCGGTGAGAAAGACTGGCTGTTCGCGGAAATCGAGAACTCACGTGCTGTGGCCATGGCCGCACAGAGTAAAGTGAAGGAAGAGCAGTCGATCCTGCTTAATATTGAGCCACTGTTGCAAAATCCCCCGCCAAACAAGCGAAGCGATGCCTTGACCATTCGCAACAACCTCGCTGTGTCTTTTGCCCGCACCGGCAATTTGGCTGAAGCGATTCCGCGTGTGAATGGCGTGCTGCAAGGTTTTATCGAACACCTCGGCACCGAGGCCGAGCTGACCATGAAAGTGATGTGGTTCGCCGGCGACTTGCGACGTCAAGCGGGGCAGTATGGCGAATGCGTAACGCAATTTGAAAGGCTTGCTGACCTACGCGCCCGCGTGACAGGTGAAGCGCATCCCCTGAGCGTCGATGTGTTCTCCAAGGTTGCCTCTTGCGCGCAACTGGCCGGCAATGAGGCGCTGGCCGGACGCTTTGCAGCGCGCGCATTGGCCAATCTGCCCGCCAACGATACGCCGCCGCAGCGAAATGTGCTGCGTACCTTGCTGACTTTACAGATCATGGCGGTGGATCGCGCTGGCGCGCCGGCGTCACCGGCATTGCTGCCGCGGGCCAGGGCAGTGGCGCGCGGATTAAATCTGGCGCTGGCCACCCCGGAGTCACTTTGGATGATGGCCATCGTGGCACACACAGCGGCGAGGGCTGGCGACTTCAAGGGCGCGTTGCGCACGATGGATGCACTACTCGAAAAAGTGCCTGCCTTCGCGGGCCTCCCAGGTGTGCGCGCGATGCATGCAAACCTGCTCCTGCTGGATGGACAGGTCGAGGCAGCACGAATCGAGATGGTGGAAAGCCACAAACTTGCCAAATCACGCTACGCCGAGGCACATCCGGTCAACCGCGTGCTCGATTATGTCGATGCAATCATCGCGCGGCCCGATGAGCGCGTGGCCGCGCAACGAGCACTCGAAGGCGCAGCAGGCCGCGTGGCGCGTCTGCCACTGGCGCCAAACTGGTTCGGGCTTTGACGTAACGCAAACACCAGCACCGGCGGGCCTTTCAAGCCAAAAGTAGCTGAAAAAGACCGCCAATGCTGGAGTCTGGTACTTTTTTGCTTTGGGTATGTCGTAATTTGTCTTGCATCAGCGTCCTAGGGAGGTGAACCCATTTTTCCGAGGAGCCGCAATGCCCCGATCTATCCGTATGATCTGCATCGAATTGCTTGTACCGCATCTGCTGCGACGTGGCACGTTGGGGACCTTGCTTCCCGCTCTCGCCGCCTGCGCCGTTCTATCGCAAATGACGACGACGTCGGCGCAGACGCCGCTCAAACCACCGGTGCCAATACAATCACAATCGCCACTTTCATCACCAAACACCGCGATTCCCGTCCCATTAGCGCCGCCAACAACCTCTCTGAAGGCTGCGCAACCAGCAGTTAAATCAACTGGTACCACCTCTTTAACTTCCGTCACAGCGGTGTCCTCCAACAGCGTCACTGCGATCAAGTTCGCCCCCGGCCTGATGACGCTTTCACAGTTGCGCGCCCTGCCTGCCAACACGATGATCGAATTGCGCAGCGGGCAAAAAGTTAAAGCCAGCCAATTCACCGCAACCGCTGATGCGCTCAAGGATCTGGGTACCAAGAAGGCCAGTTTGAAACGTATGGATTTCGTTTTCACGCGGCCCACCGCCGTTGCTAAACTGAAACTGAACGCTGGCAATCTCGCCGCTGCGCGCGCGATGGCGCCAAACACCGTACTCGAGCTGCCCAACGGTATCAAGCTGACGAGTGCCGAACTGAAAAAACTCGATGCGCTTGAGGCACGCACCAACATTCGCCAATTGCTGGGGGGCAATGCCCCGTCAGCCGCTGGCGCCAATCGCTACGCAGGTCAGCCGGCAATCCAGCTCAGGACCAAAGCGGACGTCGAAAAGCTTAAAGGTAAGCCAGACAATACCGTCATCGAAGCACCCGACGGCACCCGTTCGACGCTGGGCGAGTTAAAGGCCGCTCTCGCCGAAAAATATAAGCGCTAGGGGACCGACATGACTCACTCAACCAAACAATCGGTATGGATGCGCTTTTTCCTGACCTTCGTCGTATTTCATATGGCGTTAGTGCTGCCCCGACAATCGCAGGCCGACGTACTCTCCGACACGCTTACCATGGTCGGTAGACTAGGCCCGTTACTCAATCAATACATTGCCCCGCTCAAGCTGGAATATTTGGCACCGATGGCTTCTGCCATCTCCAGTTGCAGCTTTGGATCCGAAGTCGCAATCACCAGTTGCGCCGACACCATTCTCTCTACGCCTGCTGCAAAAGACGCACTCGGCAGCGCCTCGGTGAAAGAAATTCGCGCGCTGCTGGAAATTTATCTGGACGTGCGTGAAGGCGATGTGGCCGAACTCTTCAGCGACGTCATCAAGATCGCTGCTGGCCAAAGTCCGCTCGAATTGGCATGCAGTGTAATCGCGATTGTCGCAGGTGGTTTTCCTGTGTGTGATGCATTGAAGGCGCTTTACGAGGTCGCCAAGCTGGCCTATGAAGTGGGCAAGGCAATCGTCACTGCGCTGGCAGATGTTGGCTGTGCGGTCTACGAGTTCTTTGGGGGCTCCTGCGGTAGCGAGCGCAAGGTGGGCGCAGTGGAGTTTGTCGAACTCGGATTCGAAGCCAATCCCGGGTTGGCGGCGAGTCTGCAGGCGCGAGTCAGCGGACAGGCCGTGTGGGATTCGCACAAGAAGGACGCGTTCGCCAACGCGAAGAAGCAGTTTGGCGCGATTTCCACTGGCGTCGGCGGGCAAGCGATTGACAATATTTACACCCCCGCCAATCTGGAAGCGGGCTGGACTTTCTATTCTGACAAAGCCGTGTATCCGAAATGGGACGAATTGGTCCGCAGTACATTGTTGGATACACGCAGACAGGCCCTGCTTGCTGTGACCAACACCATCGACGATGCTTTCCGCGCCGAACTCAGCCGGGAATCCGTGGCATCGCCGACGGCAATGTCGGCTGCGCGACAACAAGCGGTAAAGACGAAGCTGGACGCCTGCACGTCAACCGATGCCTCAGTCGGCAAAGGCATCAAGGAATGGATCGCCGCCGGCCGGGCGAAGCCGGCAGAGACAAAAGCCCAGGCAGATCTCAATTGCGCGCACATGGTGGCGGTAAGAGCAATGCCACGCTCTCCGATCTGCAACAACAACGGGGTGGCGACTGTTTCGGCGGCCTGCTCGACGACCAACGGCCTGGCTGTCTGCACGGCAATTCAAGCGGTGATTGGCAGTGCTGCGGTCCAATGCAAGCTCGATGAAAAGTCACCGGCCGGCATTGCTGCTGCAAAGGAGGTCAGCTCGAAAAATTACAAGCAGAGTGTCGATGAACTGAAAAAGCCTTGCTCGGATATCGCCTGCGGTACGCAGATCGTGCAGATGTATGAACGCTGCCATGATGGCAAAGGCCCGACGGAAGGTGTCGGCGAATTCGCGCCGCAGAACAACCGCGACGAAGCCTGCGGCACCTCTTACAAGTTGATTCACAGACTCTCGAGCGCAAGCGTTGCGATCAAAGCGCATGCAGACGCGGAAAAGAAGCGCATCCAGGCGATAAGTTGCAAAAACAAGGCGGCGTGCGAGGAGTCGGCCAAGAAGCAGGAAACCGACTTGGTCAATGCCATCGGCCTGTTGCGCCAGCAGACCCTTTCAACGTTGTTGACAAACGGTGTGCTGCGCTCAAGCGCAAACAAGGCAACGACCGAAGCAGACCAGAAAATCGCACAGCTCCTGGCAACCCGGTTTGTATTGTCCGCGACCGTGGCGGGCAACGTCGTGGCGATGAATCCGGTAACTGGCGGCGGCGCGGTGATAGGGACTACTCTCAGCCCGACAGCGGGCTCCGCCAGTATGTCCGGCGCACTCAAGGGCGGGCCGTTGGGCGGCAGCACGGGTTCGACGCCGCTCGGTGGCAGCGCAGCGCCATCGGGCAACGTACTTAAACCGGGTGGATTTGGACTGTCGGCACCGGCACCGGTACCATCTACACCGAAGATCGATGAGGCTGCACTCAAAACCTGCAAACCATTTCGCGACCGCAAAGATGAAATGCTATGCAGCGATGCACGCTCGTTCGCCGCCTGCAAGTCGGCTGTGGATATCGGTAAGTTGAAGACTTGCCGCCTCACCGGTGCGACCGACGTATATTCGAAGCCTTGACCGCTTTCCTATTTCAAATAACCAGAGAGGAAGTTCCCATGCTGCAAACCAGATTGTTGAATTCCACATTTGCTCTTTCGGCACTTACCATCGCGGTGGCGTTACCGATGCCTGCGCTGGCGGCGACAACGCAAAACCTGGCCGCGACCATCGACGGCAAAAAATTTGAAAGTGATGACACAGGCATTTTGCTGGTGCCGGTGGCAGGCAGCTTCAGCCTTTCCGCCTCCACCAAGGGCTTCAGCGCTTACCCGCCGCCGGCCGGCCTGTCGGACCGCCTGGCAATTTCCTGCCGCGGCTTTGAGGCGAAACCGCGCAAATATACGATCGTGGATTTCCGCGACGGCAGATGCAACGCATCATTTACCAAGGGTCAGTCCAAACAGCCGTTCGGCAAGCCGGTAGCGGAATTTGAATCGCGCCGCGATGCGACGCAGCAGAAGTCCTTCATTGAAATCACAAGCGCCAGCGGCAAGGTGATCGAGGGCAAGTTTCTGGTCGAGCTGGTGCCGGAAGGTAGTCCGAAGGGTACCAAGGCAATCATTGCCGAAGGGACTTT
>JBDTPE010000076.1:0-8837 GCA_039932875.1 Betaproteobacteria bacterium
TGAACGCGTGACCAGCTAAAATGTTGGCATGGCTTCCATTGCACCCACCGCCGACAAGCTTAGATCTGACGTCACCATTATTTCGCTGGTCGGATTCGCGCACGGAACTTCGCATTTTTTTCACCTGATGTTGCCGCCATTGTTCCCGTGGTTCATGACCGATTTCAACCTGGGTTATGCGCAAGTCGGTCTGCTAATGACGATGTTTTTTGTCATCTCCAGCATCGGCCAGGCGATTGCCGGCATCTGGGTGGATCGATTTGGCGCGCATCGGGTGTTGTGCGTGGGCGTTGGTCTACTGACGCTCTCTGGCGTATTGGTTTCGGTCGCGCCAAATTTCATTGGACTTCTGGTTGCGGCTGCGGTCGCTGGCATGGGAAACAGCGTATTCCATCCTGCAGATTTCGCGCTGATCAATCGCCGCGTATCGTCGCCAAGACTCGGACACGCTTTTTCGATGCATGGGTTGTCAGGCAACATTGGCTGGGCGGCGAGTACCGTGGTGATGCTGGCACTGGCGACCGCGTTTGGCTGGCGCGCAGCGGGATTAGGCGCGGCGCTGTTCGGCGCGGCAGCGCTAACCCTGCTGATCTGGAAGCGAGACTTGCTGCAATATGAATTGAATACTTCTGCCAAAAGTCTGGCAGCAATTGACGCGACACCGAAGCAGGGCACCTGGTATTTCATGCGCACCTCAATGGTGTGGTTTGCGTTCGCTTTCTTTTTCTTTTCCACGTTCGGCTTTGGTGCCTTGCAGAATTTCGCGCCATCCCTGCTGCGCAACCTTTACGGTCTCTCGCTCACTGCAGCGACGTCGGCACTTACGATTTATCTGGTCGGCAGCTCTATAGGTTTGGTCCTCGGCGGGTTCCTCGCCAAACCCGGCAATGTACATGAGCGTTACGTGGCAGCGGCGCTCGCCAGCGGAGCAGTATTGGCTGTGTTGCTGTCGTTCGGAACCTTGCCCGGCTGGCTGGTATTGCCGATCATGATGGCAATGGGATTTGGTATTGGAATTGCCGGACCATCACGCGATTTGCTGGTGCGCACCGCAACCAAGGCGCGGCTAGGTGAGGCTGCGTTCGGTCGCGTCTACGGCATGGTCTACTCTGGATTAGATGTCGGGCTGGCGTTATCGCCGATTGCCTTCGGAATGCTGCTGGACAATCATCTGCCTAAGCTGGTGTTCGTCGGCATTGCGCTGACGCTGGTGATGGCAATTGTCGCGGCGGCGGCGCTGGGGCGGGTGGTGTTGGCCCATCCAGCTAGCGAGCAAAAACAAAACTAAACTAAACTCAAGCATTGGCGGGCGTTTCAAGTTACTTTTGGTCCATACGCCGCGCCAGCGCTTGATCTACGTTCCGCAACAATCCTTCCCCCTCAGGAGAAGGGCGGGGATGAGGGGTGTTGTCGCCAGCTTACCCCCAACCCTCTCACCAAGGAGACGGAGCACTATATCCTCTCTCCACGGGCACGCCGCGCTACCAATCCACCTTCGCGTGCCCAGCAGCGATCCAGCCAGCGCCGCACGCCGGGGAAATCATCCAGCGGCATGGCCAAAGCGCGGTACATCACCGACGCCGTGTTCAGGTCAACAACGGTAAAGTTGCCGCCGAGAATATAGGCGCGACCGATCAGTGTTTTCTCCAGTACCGCCAGCGGTCTTTGCATTTTCTCCCACGAAGCGGTCGCGAGCGCGTTGTCTCGATCAGCCTCCGGCTTGCCGATGGTGTTGAGATACCAGTTGAAACTATTCAATTCCACTTCCGTCAGGGCCCACATCGCCCACTGCATGCCCTGCGCTTTTTCCTCGATGGTATGGAGACTGATCGCAGAGGGAAATTTCATGTCGAGATATAAGTTGATGGCGAGCGATTCGTAGACGGAAAAACCGTCGACTACGCAGATCGGAATCTTGGCATTCGGATTCCAATCCGTGTAGGGCGGCTGCTTTAGTGCGGGGTCTGTGGTGATGATTGGGTCGTGGTCAAAAGGCAACTTGAGTTCGGTGAGCATCCAGATGTTGCGCATGACGCGCGACGCCGGGGTGCCGATAAGTCTTATATTTGGTTGGGACATGGCGATGTCGTTAGCTTGTGAAAAAGAATGGTGAGAGCGCGAAGTGGCGTGGATCAAGCGGCGCCGATAACGCTATTTTCTGATTGTTCTGCAAGTGTGGCAATGAGCTGCTGAACGTTAAGAATGGTCACGCCAAATTTGGCGGCGCGCGATTTCAATCCATAAACGGCGTTGTCGCGTGAAGCCAACGCGTCCGCCTTCGCATGGAATGCGAGCGCCAGAAAGGGCTCATCATCGCGGTCGCGGCAGCGCGGAAAGCCACCGGGCATCATCAGTTGTTTGGTGGAAAAACCTGCGGGCATGTTCGCCAATGTGGTCAGCGCTTCGTATCGCGCGAATATTTCCTGTTGGCGCGAGGGCTCGATTTTTAGTTGCCGATAATCGAGCACCCGTCGCAGTTCTTCCACTGCGGGCGGATGGGTGAGCACCTGAATGCGCGCGTCGCGAATGCCGTGGCGCAGCGGGTTCATGAATGGATCGTCGAACACCAGCCAGTCGATGACTACATTGGTATCGAGCACCAGTCGAAACGGCGCCGCCGCACTCATACGGCTTGCCCAGCTACGAAACCGGAAGACCAGGCCCACTGAAAATTGAATCCGCCGAGATGCCCGGTCACGTCGACCACTTCACCAATGAAATACAAGCCTGGCACATCGTTGACCTGCATGGTCTTTGACGACAGGGCGTGCGTATCGACGCCGCCCAGCGTCACTTCGGCCTTGTTATAGCCCAATGTGCCCGACGGCTTTACCTGCCAGTCCTGCAGCTCAGCAAGCGCACCGGCGAACGCTTTGTCACTGAGCTGGATTGCCGGCAAAGTGAGTCGATGCGCCTCACACCACTGCTGTGCAAAACGCCTGGGCAATCGCTCGCTGAGGAGGTTATTGAATTGTGTTCTCGAACTTCGCTGTTCTTTGAGCCAATCGACGACCGACTGATCTGGTAATACGTTGATGTGGATTGGCTCTTTGGCCGAACCGTTCTGCCAATAGCTGGAAATCTGCAGGATGGCTGGTCCGGAGAGGCCGCGATGGGTCAGCAGCAACGCCTCGCGAAAAGACCCGCTGTGACACGAAACTTCTGCATCCAGCGACAGACCCGAGAGATCGCCATATTGCGCCAGCGCTTGCGGATCAAAACTGAGCGGCACCAGTGCGGCGCGCGGAGGGACGATTTTGAGACCGAATTGCTCGGCAATTTTGTAGCCGAATGGGGTTGCGCCAATTTTCGGTACGGCCAGACCGCCAGTGGCAATGACCAGCGAGGCCGCGGTGAAATCGCCATGTGAGGTCTTGACCGAAAAGCAATCATTCCCGCTTGTGACTGAGTTCACGACGCAGTTCATATGCATTTCAACTTTGACGCGGTCGCACTCGGTTTTCAACATATTGATGATGAGAACAGCGCTGTCGTCGCAGAACAATTGGCCTAGCGTTTTTTCGTGCCACTTGATGCCGTGCTGATCGACCAGCTTGATGAAATCCTGCGGCGTGTAGCGGGCGAGGGCAGAGCGGCAGAAATGCGGATTATTGGAAAGGAAGCTTTCGGGCCGGGTGTGGATATTGGTGAAATTGCAGCGCCCACCGCCGGAGATACGTATTTTCTCGCCGAGCTTGTGATAGTGATCGATCAGGAGCACGCGCTTGCCGCGCTTGCCCGCTTCAGCCGCGCACAGCATGCCGGCAGCGCCCGCGCCGATGACGATGACGTCAAATTTGATTTTCAACGGGCGACTTCTTTGTATCGATAGCAGTCGACCAGATGATCGTTTACCATGCCGGTCGCCTGCATGAAGGCGTAGCAGATGGTTGAGCCGATAAACTTGAAACCGCGCCTTTTCAGATCCGCGCTCATGGCGTCGGACTCGGTCGTTTTTGCGGGGACGCCGGTAATGGCTGACCAGCTATTCTGTTTTGGCTCTCCACCGACGAAAGTCCATATGTAGGCGTCAAAGCTGCCGAATTCTCTTTGCACGGCGAGGAAAGCGTTGGCGTTGATCACGGCACTCTGCACTTTCAGGCGATTGCGCACTATGCCGGGGTCCAGCAGCAGTTTCGCCAGCCGCTCCTCTGTGAACCGCGCAATCTTGGCAGGATCAAACGCAGCAAATGCCGCGCGATAATTCTCGCGCTTGGCAAGAATTGTGGACCATGAAAGTCCGGCCTGCGCGCCTTCAAGAATTAAGAATTCAAAGAGCGTCCGGTCGTCGTGCACCGGCACACCCCATTCGTCATCGTGGTAATCGGTGTAAAGCTTGCCGAGCGAAGAGTTTTCGCACCATGGACAGCGAATGACGGACTTGGGCAACTAGCATCAACCCTTGATATAGCTTTCCAGCTGGGAAATTGTGTATTCATGATCTTTGATGATGTCGTTCATGAGGTCACGAATCGAAAGCATTCCCACGACCGTTTCGCCATCAACGACGGGCAAATGCCGAATGTTTTTTTCGGACATAATGGCCATGCATTCACGGGTTCTGGTTTTCGGGCTGATCACCAAGACGTTGGCCGTCATGATGTCCGTCACATAGGTTTCCTTGGAGTTCTTGCCGAGAAGGGCGACTTTGCGTGTGTAATCGCGCTCAGAAAGAATGCCTACCAGTTTGCCCTTTTCCATCACCATCAGCGCGCCGACCCCTTTTTCAGCGAGGACTTTGAGCGCGTCGAATACTGTATCGTCGGGCCTGACGCTCCACAGTGTCGCATTGCTGCCGGCACGATTGTTGAACAGTTCCGAGACGGGTTTCATGACACACCTCCCTTATCTGTGATCGTTGGGATTCATTGCGCTTTGTGGTGCTTCGTGGTGCTGACCTATGCGGCTACATGTTCGGGTAGTTAGGGCCGCCACCACCTTCGGGCACCACCCATTTAATGTTCTGGGTAGGGTCCTTTATATCGCAAGTTTTACAGTGTACGCAATTCTGCGCGTTGATCTGCAATTTCTTGGCGCCGTCGGCAATATCGACAAACTCATATACGCCCGCCGGGCAATAGCGCGATTCGGGGCCATCGTAGAGTGCCAGATTGGTATTAACCGGAACGTCTGCATCCAGAAGTGTCAGATGCGAGGGTTGATCTTCCTCGTGATTGGTGTTGGAAATGAACACCGACGAAAGTCGATCAAAGGTAAGTACGCCATCGGCCTTTGGATAGCTGATCGGCGTGACCTCGGATTTGAGCTTTAATGTCACATGGTCGGGATGCTGGTGGTGTAGCGTCCAGGGCGCTTTGCCGCCGAATACTACTTGATCGATACCGACCATCAAGGTACCGGTGTAAAGGCCCATGCTCATCCATGGCTTGAAATTACGCGCCTTATGCAGTTCGTCATGCAGCCAGCTCGCTTCAAAGCTGACGGGATAGTCGGCCAGTTCATCGCTCTTGCGTCCTGCTTTGAGCGCCTGTATCGCCGCATCCGCCGCCAGCATCCCGCTCTTGATTGCGGCATGGCTGCCCTTGATACGTGAAGCGTTGAGAAAACCTGCGTCGTCGCCGACTAGCGCACCGCCGGGAAATACCAGCTTCGGTAGCGATTGCAGGCCACCCGCACTGATCGCGCGCGCGCCATAGGCCACGCGCTTGCCGCCATCGAAAAAGCCACAAATGGCTGGGTGCGTCTTGTAGCGTTGAAATTCTTCAAAAGGGGACAGATACGGATTGCTATAGCCTAGCCCAACCACAAATCCGACTGCAACCAGATTGTCCTCCATATGGTAGAGGAATGATCCGCCGTAGGTGTCGGTATCGAGCGGCCATCCCGCGGTGTGTACGACCAGACCCGGCACATGCTTTTCGGGTTTGACCTCCCAAAGTTCTTTAAGTCCAAGCCCGTAAACCTGCGGGTCACGTCCATCGCGCAATTTGAATTTGGATTGCAGCTCTTTGCCAAGATTGCCGCGACAGCCTTCGGCGAAAAACGTGTACTTGGCGTGAAGCTCCATGCCGCGCGCGTAGCGGCTGGTGTGCTTACCATTTTTTCCAATACCCATGTCGCCGGTAGCCACACCGTTGACTGAACCGTCTTCGTTGAACAGTACCTCGGCAGCTGCAAAGCCGGGATAAATCTCCACACCGAGTGCTTCTGCCTGGGTGCCCAGCCAGCGGCATACGTTGGCAAGACTGATGACATAGTTGCCGTGATTCTTGAAACAGTTGGGCAACATCCAGTTTGGTACCTGCCTGGATGACCTATCTGACAGAAACAGGAAGCGGTCTTCCGTCACGGGCTGGTTCAGCGGCGCGCCTTGCGCTTTCCAATCCGGCATCAATTCCGTAAGGGCAGCCGGGTCCATCACCGCACCGGAAAGAATATGCGCGCCGACTTCCGAGCCTTTTTCGACAACGCAAACCGTCACGTCGGCATTCTGCTGTTTCAGTCGGATCGCTGCAGCCAGCCCGGCGGGGCCAGCGCCCACGATCACTACGTCGTACTCCATTGATTCGCGGTCGGTCATGGCGGCGCACATCTTTTTTGTTGATATAGCCATTATTATAGAGGCGAAGCCCACTCTCTATCAGGCAAAAAATGACCACGGAACAATCATCCAGTGTACTGTTATCAAGCATGCAGTTCCCGATTCGGTGGGGCGATATGGATTCGCTTGCGCACGTCAACAACACCTTGTATCTGCGCTATTTTGAGGAAAGCCGCGTCTCATGGGCAGAGAAAATCGGGATGCCATTGCGCAGCGACGGTGTCGGCATGATCCTCGCAAAAGCAACGGTAACATTCAAGAAGCCAGTCACTTATCCCGCCAACGTGACTGTCGATCTGCTCGCGGGAAATATCGGCCGCAGCAGCTTCACCTTGCTCAATACGCTGACAGTCGATGGCGATGCCGAGCTGTCCGCAACGGGGGAATGCATCACCGTCTGGTACGACTACGTGAACCTGAAGTCGGTGCTGCTGCCTGAAACACTTCGCGCCATACTCGAAGGCAGGAAGGGGTAGCGATGGACAAATTGTGGCTAGGATTACTGGCGGTCGGCAGCGGATCAGTGATCGGCGGATGGTCGCGCTGGGGCCTTTCACTTTGGCTGAATCCGCGCCATCCGCATTTCTTTGTGGGCACCTTTGTAGCCAATGCGCTCGGAGGATTTCTGGTCGGCGTTGCGGTAGCGCATTTCTTGCGCTTTCCTGATCTCGCGCCGGAATGGCGGTACTTCATTATCACCGGAATACTTGGCGGACTGACGACGTTTTCTTCTTACTCGGCTGAGGTGGTAAGTCTGCTCGAAAGAGGTGAATTCGCATGGGGTCTGGTGGTGGCGGGGTCGCATCTGGCGGCGTCGTTATTGCTGACGGCGGTAGGATTTTGGTTGTATCGGTCGTTGACGGTGTCGTGATTCGAGGTCGCCAGGCAGTCAACACACCTACTTGTCCGCTAGTCGTGATGCTCGTGGTCATGTTCGTTTGGCACTAGCCCCGCATTCAACAACGTACGCGCCTCAAAAATCACTTCCGACGCCGTCAGCCCGTGCGGAGCCATGCCGTGTGCGAGGCATTCATCGGCTGCAGCACCGTGAAGATATACGCCAAGTTTGGCGGCGCTCAACGCATCCACGCCCTGCGCCAGAAACGCGGCAATCATTCCAGAAAGGGCATCACCCATGCCGCCCGAGGCCATCCCTGGATTGCCGGAGGTGTTGATCCAATAATGTCCGTCAGGCGCGGCGACAATGGTGCCCGCACCTTTGAGAACGGCAACAGCATTGAACTTGGCGGCGATGGATTTTGCAGCCGAAACGCGGTCGGCTTGAACATCATCGGTGGAAATGCCCAATAAGCGAGCTGCTTCGCCTGGGTGGGGTGTAAATACCATACTCAACGATTGGTGCGGCATTTCGGCCATTTTTGCTTCAAGAACCGCATGGATACTGGGGTTTGCCACGATGAGCGTCAATGCGTCGGCGTCGACGACCATCGGTAGCGTCCGCCTTATTACGATCGACAATAATCTTGCTGCGGTTCTGTCTATGCCTAAACCCATGCCGACGGCGAACGCAGTCATTGTTTCATCGGCCAGGAGTTCCTTTGCAGTACGCACCATGATTTCCGGGTTGATGGTGTCGAAGCCGGGCGCATCCTTGGCAGCGAAGCCCAAGAAAACCTTGCCGGGACCCATATGCAAAGCTGCGCGAGCGGCTAACACGGCTGCGCCCATCATGCCGGTTGCGCCGCCGATGATACCGACGTTTCCGAAGTTCCCTTTGTGGGAGTTTTTTCGACGTTTGGGAATCAGTGGCGCGACGTCGGCAGCGTTCAGCAACTCGCCTTGCGATGCAGCGCCCACTACACCGAGGTTGTCGATGTGAATTTCGCCTGCGACATCTACTCCGTCGGCGGTGTAGAGGCCGGGTTTAGCGCCGAGAAAAGTGATTGTGAAATCGGCCTGAATTGTCACGCCGAACACGATTCCGGTGTCCGCAGAAAGTCCGCTGGGAACATCGATGGAGAGTATCGGCGTGTGATGCTGGTCTGCGTTCGCGTTGGCGTGCGAGATTGTGTCGGCAAAGGCGCCTTCGGGCGAACGCTGTAAACCGATGCCGAACAGGCCATCGATGATGAGGTCAAATTTTTCATCGACGGGAAATTTTGTAATGACGGTGGCTTTGGCCTTTCGGTAGACTGCCATCGCTGATTTCGCCGCCGGATCGGCGTTCTTTTGTTCTTGAGGTTCTAGCACCGTCACGCTTTGCCCAGCTTTCATTAGCGCGACCGCCGCGACCCAGGCGTCGCCGCCATTGTTG
>JBDTPE010000077.1:0-8760 GCA_039932875.1 Betaproteobacteria bacterium
CGCACGCTGGAGGGCGTAAAAACACTGATGTCTTGAGGCCTGTTGGAGCCATTTTTCTTGATCAGATAGAATCGAACCGATGAAAACTATTCTCAAACGAATTGCGTATGTACTCATCGCTTTGATAGCCACTGTCGGCATTTTCGTCGGCATTGAGTACTTCGCAGGACAACCCATGGGGCTTTTTGCGGGTTCACGTCCCGCCAATCTGGGCTTCAATGCAGGCAAATTTGCGGCGTGTGGCTGGAAACCGAATTGTGTTTCATCTACTGCGGAAAGAAGCGACCAACAACACTACATCGCGCCCTTCAGCTATGCCAGTTCGGGCGTCGACGCCTGGAACAAGCTGCTGGCCCTAATTAAGGGCATGCCTCGCACAACAGTCGTCACCGCAAATGGAAATTACATATCCGTGGAATTCAAGAGTGCTGGCATGGGTTTCGTCGACGATATCGAATTCGCGTTGGACGAAAAAGCCGGCGTCATACATGTTAGGTCCGCATCGCGCCTAGGTATTCGCGATTTTGATGTAAACCGCAAGCGAGTCGAATCGATTCGCGCGCAGCGCGGCAATTGATTTCGTCGCGCCTTGCTGCAATGCAACAAGGCACGATAAAATTACACTCTCCCCAACGCCGACAAGTCTTTTTCGGAACGCCTACGCAGGTAAGCCTCGTTCTTGCTGCATATTCGCTTCAACTTCACACCGCGCTCGCACGAGGCGTCTTAGCGAGCGTTATTTTCAGTTTTCGGAGACGATTCTTTGTGGCGTTGACGAATATTGATGCGACGAGACACCGAGTTACAGGCCAGCGTCCCACTGTTGTCGTTCTGTAATTCAAATTTCGCCTGTGAAGTCACCATTGTTTGCAACTGACTGCATGTCCCGGTGGATGCTGTTGGCCGGTGTAACCTACAATTACGGATAAACTAAAATTACAACTGCTTTCGGGGACAGGGCATGGGCATCCATAAGATTGAAGTTGCACGCGGGATTCAATGGATAGAAATCCCGGAGGCTAACCTTCGCATATTGTGCGGATGCCCCGCCGACGCCGTAAAGCATCTGATCAAGCGCGGTTTGATTCTGCCGAAGCAATTCAAGGGTGTTGCATCTGAAACCGGTCCTAACGCACTGCTGCTTTCCGACTTGTCGGTGCAAAACGGTGAGTTTGCCAATCTTGCAGAATTCCCCATTTTGCAAATGCTCTACAAACAGGGTCTCATCCTGCCTGGACACCCCAACAATGTCGGCAACAAGCCGCTTCTGATCGGCTCGGCTGAACAAGTCGACTCACAGTTGCGATACATTTATCGCGGTAACTACGGGCTGGTTTCGCGCGACGAAATTATCGAGGCGGGAGTACCACCAGAACAAGCCGACGAAATGATGCGCATCAAACTCAAATTTGCGTTTGGTAGCATCCGGCCAACCAGCGATTTTGTCGACGCGCGCGTGTTGGGCGACAATGCAGTCGCAATTACAGATGATCTTTCACTGCGTCGGCTGGCGCCAAATGTGTTCGAGTTTGCTTATCACGGCGAGACCATTCAAGTTGACCTCAACCTGAAACCGGGCGAAGTTTACGAGTGCGCGTATCCATTGGGTTTTCGCCGATTCGAACCTGAGTATTTCGCTGTCATTCATACGGGTGAAGGCGATGGCTGGGACGTAAACCGACCCTGCATGTCGAGCATCATCACCTATCAGGGGCGAATTTTTCTGATTGACGCGGGTCCAAATTTGGCGACATCAATGGCAGCGCTCGGTATCGGAATTGACCAGGTCGACGGTATTTTCCATACACACGCGCACGATGACCACTTTGCAGGGTTGACGACACTGATGCGGGCCGGACGCCGAATCAGCTACTTTGCGACACCGCTGGTGCGTTCATCCGTTGCCAAGAAGCTGGCAGCGCTGATGGGCATTGAAGAAGAACAATTTGCCGATTACTTCGACATACGGGATCTCACGGCGGATACCTGGAACAACGTCGACGGACTGGAAGTAATGCCTGTCTATTCGCCGCATCCGGTGGAAACAAATATTTATACGTTTCGCGCACTGTGGGGTGATGGCTATCGCACCTACGCGCATTTCGCCGACATTGTGTCCTTGGACGTGCTTCGGGAGATGGTCACTGACAATAGCGACGTACCGGGCCTTGATCAGGCCGCGTTTGACCGCACACGCAAGGCTTATCTGATCCCGGTCGATCTGAAAAAAGTCGATGTTGGCGGCAACATGATTCATGGCAGCGCCAAGGACTTTCGGGAAGACAAGTCAACGCGCATACTCCTCGCTCACCGCGCCGGTGACCTGACGGCAGAGGAAAAAGAAATCGGATCCAGCGCCGCGTTTGGCACCGTCGATATCTTGGTCGCGGGTCAATCCGAACAGCTACGTCACCACGCATTCAGCTATTTGGCAACCCATTTGCCAGGAATGCCGCTGCACGAATTACGACTGCTGGTGAATCACCCGATGACCGAAGTCAATCCCGGCGCGATCATCCTGAAAGAAGGCGAGACGCCACAAGACGTTGTATTGCTGGTCAGTGGACGCGTCGAGAAAATCCGCACCAGGGACAGTATCTTCGGCAGTATGTCGGCGGGCTCATTTATAGGCGTCGGTTCAATAATCGACAACCGGCCATCACACAACACCTACCGGGCATCCTCTTTTTTGCGCGTCATTCGTTTGCCCGGCGTTGTGTATGCCGAGGTCATTCGTCGCAATGGATTGTTGGAACTTATGCGGCGAACGGCGAAGTTGCGCGCCTTTCTTGACTCCACGCCTTTGTTCAGTGAGGGCCTTCCTGCAACGGCGCTACGACGCATTGTCGAAACGGTCAAAGAGCGGCAGTTCAAGCCGGGCGAAACAATCGCTGATGAGGATTTGAAATCGATCAATATCGTGCGTTCCGGTCTGATTGAGCGAGTGGTCGGCACAAAGGTCCTTGATGTATTGACGGCGCATGCCTCCTTTGGTGAAGAGGGTGCCATCTTCAAAGTGCCCTATCTGTCCCACTTGCGGGTTCGGGAAGAAACATCCGTATATCAAATAGCAGGCGAGATTCTGCGCCATGTGCCGCTCTTGCACTGGAAGCTTTTCGAGAGTTACCAGCACCGCGTCGCACGGGTAATTTACAGCGACGATCCAGGGGCAGTATTCGTCTGGCGCGACACGTTTTCAAGTCAGATCGCTGAAATAGACTTGCGAAATCAGCGCATGATTCAATTTGCCAATACTATTCTGGCAAATCTGTCCGGAGCCACTGACCAGAGAATACTGACGGAATCATTTGTAGGCATGGTTGGTTTCGCACACGACTATTTTTCGACTGAAGAAAAATTACTTGCATTACACAGCTATCCAGAAGCCAGGAGCAGAATCAAAAAAAATCAGGAGCTGATTGGGCAACTGACTGAATATCAGCAACAGGTTCTGCATGGTGGCATACCCGATAGGGCCAGTTTCCAACATTTTTTCGAGTCCTGGATGGTAAGACACATTCTTAAAAATGATCGCAAAATTGATGAGTTCCTGAGCAGCCAAGGCGTTCACTGATTTGGCGTGGCTTTTTTTGCATCGCCGTCGGACTTGTGACCAATATTTGGGGGTGCACAGTGGGAATATTTTCAGGCAAGCGCCCTTCACAGCTGGGCTACTCTTCTCAAAAATTTGCACCACCTTCGTGGAAGCCCAACGTGGTTTCTTCAACTGTGGAGAAGAGCGATAAACATTATATTGACCCACTCCTGTTTACCGGACCTGCTGCTGCTGCGTGGAAAGAACTCCGCGCAATTGTCGTGTCGTCGAACGGCGCCCGCATTATTACCGACGGCGAAACTTATCTCTATGCGGAATTTTGGTCCGGACTTTTCGGCTTCGTCGATGATGTTGAATTTGCGATAGACGAAGGCGCGAACGTCATACATGCGCGTTCCGGTTCTCGCCTGGGCATAGATGACTTCGGCGTCAATCGCAAGCGCATTGAACATATTCGTCAGCAGCTATTCTCGCGGTTGCAGACTCAAGACGAAATATAGCGGCGGCAGGCTTTGCAGAAACGTTTGTTTGCTAGGTATTGCCTAAGGCAGCAACGCCATGCTCACCAATGCCATTGCCACAATCGCGGCCTGCCGATCCGCATTGAAGAACGCTTTCGGCGCTGCCTCTGCATCGATAATACCGATGACCTTGCCGTTGGCCGCGTCAAAAATCGGCACACAGATTTCCGACTGGACAGCGTCGTCGCAAACGTAGAATCCACCGCCCTCTGCGGTATAGGCGGCAACGTCGTCGATTAACTTTGCATGCCCCGACAGACCCACGGTACTGTTGGTACTACCTTTTGCAAACGCAGCATTCAAAGGAAACTCTGCGCGGCTGGGTCGGCCCCGATAGGCAAGTTTGACCAGAACTGAATTACCTACCTGATTGACTCGGCGCTGATAAATTCCCACCCAATCGGCACCGGTCAGCATGGTCGCCCGTGTGACCATAATGTTTAGCAGTTTCAGCTTGCGAGTGTTTTCGTCGGTCTCACCGCCAAGAATGTGCGCGAGATTGTAGGGTGTCGGATCCATTTCATCGATCAGCGAGCACGAACCATCGTCCGATATAAGCGGCACTTCATACCGGTATAGCGCGTCGTTTGAAACTTCCATCGGCGTAGCGAGTTGTGCGATGAAATCATGAATGGTTTTTTCGATAACCAGCGCTTGATCAGCCAAGGCATCGAGACCACTGGCAAACAGATAGCGCTGTATTTTTTCAGTCGCACTCATCCGCCGTGCCCCCTTATCAGCGCCTGGTCAAGGTCATCGATCAGGTCGTCAACATTTTCGATGCCTACCGACAAACGCAGTAAATCAGTTGGTACAGGTGTCCCTGCACCCTCCACGCTTGCTCGATGCTCGATCAAGCTCTCCACACCGCCCAGCGATGTGGCTCTCTTCCAGACTTGAACATTCGCCGCCGTCGCGATCGCCGCCCCTTCGCCCGCCTTGATGCGGATCGACAGCATGCCGCCAAACCCGCCCGACATCTGGCGCACCGCAATGTCGTGACCGGCAAATTCCTTCAGCCCGGGATATAAGACTTCAGATACCAGCGCATGATGATTGAAGAACTCGGCAATACTTTCGGCCGCCCTGCACGCCGCGTTGACCCGCAGAAACAGGGTTCGCATGCCGCGCAACAGCAGCCAGGCTTCGAAAGAACCCATCGTTCCACCCAGTTGCGCGCGAACGTTTTTTACCCGTGTCCAATATTCAGAGTCTGCCTTGGCAATCAACGCGCCGGCGATCAAATCCGAATGACCATTGAGATACTTGGTGGCCGAATGCATGACGATATCCGCGCCTAAGGTCAGCGGACGTGTGAGCACCGGCGATGCGGTGGTCGAATCGACGACCAACATTGCGCCACCGGCATGGGTGATTTCCGCAGCGGCGGTGATATCGGTAATGGTCCACAAAGGATTTGCTGGCGTTTCAATCCACACCAGCTTGGTTTTGCCGAAACGCATGCTGCGCTTTAACTCACTCAAATTTGACATGTCGATGAATTCGACCTGAAGTCCCCACTGCGTCGCAAAATTCAGCAGCCAGTTGCGCAGCGACCAATACATCACGTTTGGCGCGATGACATGGTTGCCGGGCTTCAGCGCGAGGAACACCGCCGTCGCTGCCGCCATACCGGAAGAAAACAATGCTGCGCGCTCACCCTTTTCCAGTGCTAACAAAACTGCCTCAGCCTGATCGAACGCGGGATTATGGTCGCGCGCATAGACGCGGCCATTGCGATATTGATTGTCTTCATCGCGGACAAATGTGGTGGACGTATGAATCGGCGGCGAGATCGCCTTGGTTACATCATCGACCCAGCCCAGCGCCTGCGCGGCGACGGTTTCGGGCATCATGCGTTTCGCGTCCATGTCAGACTTTACTGTCGCCCAGGGCGATTAAGTTGATGGGCGCTCGCTCAATAAACTGAACCTCAAGCCCGCGCGATCTCATCCAGTCGGCAACCGCAAAACCGGTTGCACGCGGCCAAGGACGCAGTTCGTGCGGCTGGTAGCGGCGGTACTCAATCAGTTCCGGACTCATGCGTATTTGGCCGGTCGCGATGACGTGATAACAAAGCATGATTTCGTTCTTGCGCTCGAAAATATAATTGCCGATCAGGTTAGTTTCAACTACATCGAGGTCTAGCTCTTCCTTGACTTCGCGTGCCACACCGATCTTCGGATCTTCATTTTTTTCCAGGTAGCCCGTGACCAGCGCGAACGCACCCTCCGGCCATCCTGCGCCGCGCGCAAGCACGATAGTCCCCTCGTGCTCGACGAGTGCACCGACGGCCGGGGTGGGGTTCTGCCACTGCACAAAGCCGCACCTATCGAACGGGCAAGCTCGCCGCGTCCTTATGCCACCATCGTCCTCGATGTCACGATCGATCAGTTCGGCCGCACAGCGGGGGCAATGTTTGAAGACTTCGAACACGTTCTATATCGCGCGCTGCGACACCCAGTCTTTGACGCTGGCGAGCGCCGCTGGCAGCGCAACCGCATCCGTACCACCCGCCATTGCCATATCTGGCTTGCCACCACCCTTTCCGCCGACCTGCAAGGCGACGTGGTTGACCAGATCGCCGGCTTTGAATTTGGCGATCAAGTCACTGGTCACGCCCGCTACCAGGCTGACTTTGGTACCGTCCGTAACGGCCAGCACGATAACTGCAGACTTCAGCTTGCCTTTGAGTTGATCCATGGTTTCACGCAGCGTCTTGGCATCGCCACCTTCAAGCTTTGCGGACAGCACCTTTACCCCGTTCACATTGATGGCTTGATTGGCGAGGTCGCCACCCTGCGATGCCGCAAGCTTGGATTTCAATTGCGCAAGCTGTTTTTCCAGCGTTTTAACGTTCTCGACGATCTGCTCGATTTTGGTGGAGACTTCCAGCGGCTGCGACTTCAGCAACGACGCGGCGTGCGTGAGTTGCTTTTCCATGTTCTGTATGTAGTCGAATGCAACAGAACCTGCGACCGCTTCGACACGACGTACACCCGCCGCGACACCGCCTTCGGCAACGATCTTGAACAAACCAATATCGCCGGTACGCGCCACGTGGGTACCGCCACAAAACTCCCGCGAGGAGCCAATATCGAGAACCCGCACAACATCTCCATACTTCTCGCCGAACAGCATGGTCGCGCCCGACTTTTGCGCTTCTTCGATAGGCATCACCCGCGATAGTGTTGCCTCATTTTTCCAAATCTCGGCATTGACGATGGTCTCGACCCGCGAGACTTCTTCGGCCGTCATCGGCGAACTATGGGCAAAGTCAAAGCGCGTCTTGTCCGCATCTACCAGCGAGCCTTTTTGCTGCACATGCGCACCCAGCACATCGTGCAAGGCTTTGTGCATGATGTGCGTCACCGAGTGATGGCGCATGGTGCGCTGGCGTTTGTACGTGTCTACGGTGGCGGCAACGGTATCGCCAACGGCGAGTTCGCCGGTGGTCACCGATCCGTAGTGGCCGAATACATCAGCTTGAATCTTCTGCGTATCCTGTACATGGAACAACGTGAGGCAAGTACCACCTTTTGTGAGCTCACCACTGTCGCCGACCTGGCCGCCGGATTCAGCGTAGAACGGCGTTTTGTCCAACACCACAATACCCTCTTCTCCGGCAGCCAAACTATCTACCACCGAGCCACCACGATAAAGCGCGACCACCCGTCCTTCTTCAGAAAGCGTATCGTAGCCACGAAATTGCGTTTTAGCGCCTGAATAAATAAGCGCTGCGCCCGCTTTGAATCTAGATCCCGCTCGCGAACGCTCCTGCTGCCCTGCCATTGCTTTTTCAAAGCCGGCCATGTCGACTTCAAAGCCGCGTTCGCGGCCGATGTCCGCCGTGAGGTCGATCGGGAAGCCGTAGGTATCGGAAAGCTTGAATGCTGTGTCGCCGTCGAGGCGCCTGGCGTTTGCCTTCAATGCGCCCTCAAGGATTTGCATACCATTTTCGAGCGTCTCACCGAAGCGCTCTTCCTCCTGCTTCAGTACTGCCTTCACGCGATCTTTCGACAGAATAATTTCGGGAAACGCATCCCCCATCACCTCGGCCAGATCGTCGACAAGTTTGTAGAAAAACGGTCGCTTCTGACCAAGTTTGTAGCCATGACGCATGGCGCGGCGCGCAATGCGGCGCAGCACGTAGCCGCGACCGGCATTCTCAGGAATCACCCCATCACAAACCAGAAATGAGCAAGCGCGAATATGGTCAGCGATAACACGCAGACTCGGGTTGGCCAAATCAGACGTATTGGTCTCACGCGCTGCCGCTTTGATCAGCGCCTGGAACAAATCGATTTCGTAATTGGCATGCACGTGCTGCAGCACGGCAGACAAGCGCTCCAGCCCCATACCGGTGTCGACCGAAGGCTTGGGCAGTGGAATCATCGGACCATCGGCAACTTCACGATTGAACTGCATGAACACGAGGTTCCAGATTTCGATGAAGCGATCACCGTCTTCATCGGGCGAACCGGGCGGCCCGCCTGGAATATGGGCGCCGTGATCGTAGAAAATCTCGCTGCACGGACCACAGGGGCCAGTATCGCCCATCATCCAGAAATTGTCGGACGCATATTTGGCACCTTTGTTGTCGCCGATGCGAACAATAAGGTCCGCAGGCACGCCGATTTCTTTGGCCCAGATGTCGTAGGCCTCATTGTCATCGGCATACAC
>JBDTPE010000078.1:0-8721 GCA_039932875.1 Betaproteobacteria bacterium
AGGATGAACCCGTTGCGCGACATGCCCACGGTGTCATAGGCCATCTGCGTGCCATAGTCCCCGGCCGTGTACAGCGGAAGGATCATAGAAAATGACTCGTTGAACAGTATGCTGCCGCCCACGACGCCTAGCAGGAATACCAGCGCGTCGATCCGCCCTGCGGCGAGGCCCACCGCGGCTGTGCCGGGGCACCAGGCTCCCATGACAAAGCCGACACCGAACAGCAGACCCCCTACGATTTGGGCGCCGTAAATGGTGGGCATGAGGTAGATCTGATCGAACTGGATCCAGCCGAACCCCACCATATACGAGAGCCCCAGCACCGCAGTGATGAGCGCGGAAAACATCACCTTCACCACGGCCATGTCGGTAAAGTAGAAGACGCCGGCCAAACGGCGCGAACTGCTGAAGCCGGCCCGCTCGAGTGCAAAACCGAAGCCGACACCGACCAGCAGTGCCAGAAGAAAAGCCTGTGGCGTGCCGAGCGTATCGAGGCCATAGAGGGTGTTAATCATGCCATTGCTTCCTTACAAACCAGGCCGCGGCGTAGCCGCTGGCAAACAGGCAAACCAGAAACACGAGGCTGCCGGAGAGCAGTAGGGCGCCGCCAGTGAGCCCCTGACCGGAGGTGCAACCCTGAGCCAGGCGGCTGGCAAAGCCGACCATAATGCCGCCGGCAAGGGCGTAACCGAGTCGGCGCCCCACGGATGTAGTGGCGCCGCGTTCGACCTGAATCCGCGCCCGGCGCGCCAGGAGGGCCGAGAATAACCCGCCGACAACGGTGCCCACAAACATGAAGACGAGGTAGTAGTGCAGCGGATTCTCGCCCCATTTGCCGAAGTACCCAGTGCCCAGCGTGTGAGCCGGCGCGACGCTCGTGGAGAGCGCAGCACCAACGCGGGCAATGCCGCCCGAGGCGCCCAGCCCGGCACCCAGTATTGCGAATGAGGCCAGCAGCACGAGCCCAAGCAGAACCCCCACGAGGTAGGGATTCGCGTAGGGTTGAGGACCGCCATGAGGATTGTTGGTTTCGGTTGTCATGACTAGCACCCCGCGCTTTTCTTGGCAGGTGCTGCATTTCCGGCAGGCGCCGAGGCCGGGGCTGCTGGCTTCGCGTTAGCTGGCACGGAAGCGGCGGGTTTCACGGGCTGAACCGAGGCCGGCGCCGCTGGCGGCTGGAGCGCCGCGGAATCGCTCCAGTAGGCTTCCAATCCGCCAAAGAGCACCCTGATGGACCGCTGAGTTTTCTGGGAGAGAATGCCGCCGACTGCCATGGCCAGTGAGCCGTCGCGATCCACGATGATCAAAGGAACTGCGCCTTTGAGATAAGCCGGGTTGGCGATTACATCCGCGATACTCGCATTGATCGAGCCGGGCAGGCTGAAGTCTGCATACGGTGCGGACGGGCGCACATCAACGATCTCGAACATGCCGGGTTGATCCAGCAGCATGCGTTTGAGTTCTGCGGCGGAAATGCGCTGTGGCAGTGTGGCGGACTGCACGGCGGGCGCGGCCAGTGCAGCAGTTGTAAAGATCATTGCGCCTGCTAATGTGGTCGCGTTCAGGATGTTGCGAAGGTTCATGAGTTTCATGACCAAACTCCTTTAAGCGCATGAATAGATTTATGCCGCTGTTACTGGCGGCGGTTGGTTGCTCTTATCTTTATAAAGTCAAATGCACTTACTGTCTGTTCGCTGCCGAACAGAAACTTTTCAACGACCGGTTGTTGAGCGGAGCTCAGCTTGCGATTGATACAGAGCGCGGCGATGGCCAATTTGGTGCTGTGGTTCAGCGACGTGCACAAGGCGGTGGGACGGGCGTTGAGGCGATGATTTGCAGCCAGTGAACCCATTCTCACGCCGCGACAATGACTTTCAGCGCCTTGGTATCGGCGGCTTTGGCAAACGTTTCGTAGGCATCGAGGATCTGGTCGAATTTGAAGTGATGGGTAATCAACTGCTTCGCGTTGAGCCGCTCTGACTGCAGCATCTTGAGCAACATCGGAACTGAAAATGTATCGACCAGACACATGGTGATCGTGAAGTTGTGCGACCACAATCGTTCCAGGTGCAGATCGACCTTGGTGCCGTGCACGCCCACGTTGGCGATGGTGCCGCCTGGTGCCACGATATCCTGACAAATCTTCAAGGCGGCGGGAATGCCGACTGCCTCGCTTGCCGTGTCAACACCACGCCCACTCCTTCATGTCCAAGGAAGGTACCGGGCAGGCAACTTGGCACATCGCCTTTGAGGATGTGCAGATCGGTGCCGCAAATCGTCGTCTTGGTGACGTGGACGATCGCATCGGTGGGTTGCTTGATAATCGGTTTGGGGCGGACTTCCAGGCTTTTCTGGCTGGGGCCGTTCTACACAAGCGCTTGCATGCGGAGGTTTCCTTTTGCATCCGCATTGAAAGCCGGATTGAAGTGAAGTAACGACAGAAAACCATCTTGAGATCGGCTTCGGTGAACTGCGCACGCCCTTTCAGATTTCAGCTACCAACCCACTTTTCAAATTATGCGAGTTGTCGACTTCGCGAAATGAACGAGCTGGATTCGGCGTGGAACGCTACTCAGGCTTCGCGCCGAGACTTTCACTGACCCGTTGCAAAAGCGCCTTTACTTGTTTGCCAAGCGCATGTATTTCCGGCTTGTCGACCAATTGCAATACGACCTCGGTATCCATGAACGCGACCGTAATGGCGCCGTCGGTCTCTTCGCGCACCACCACGTTGCACGGCAGTAACAAGCCGATGTCGGGGTCTGCCTCGATCGCGCGGTGGGCGAGCGGTGGGTTGCATGCGCCGAGTATGCGATACGGTCGGCCCTCGATATTGAGTTTGGCTTTAAGAGTTGCCTGGACATCGATATCGGTGAGCACGCCGAAGCCTTCCTTTTTCAAAGCCTCAGTGACTTTGGCGACCGCGGCATCGAACGGCATCTTGAGCTGGGTGCTGAATCCGTACATGAATCGACTCCTTTTGATGGGTGACATTTTTGGTTGGCGCGGCGATTCATTTGAGTTGTCGCCGCAATGAACTCAGCACATCATTTCCGGCACGCGAAGTTTTCATCTGTACGGCTGCAACCGCGGCGAGGAACACCGCGAAGCGAGAAGCTTATTTACGACTCCTGTCTGCGCCTGAATCAAACGCAGACTTAAACCTTGCGATCGACAAGCAGGATCGGTTGTTACTTGGCAGGCATGGGCTGCATCATCTGGTCATGATGCATCATCTGTTCCATCATCATCTGCATCATGTCCATGCGTTTTTCCATCATTTCTTGGTGTTTCAACATATCGCCGTCTTTCATGTCGTGTTTCATCATGCCACCATGCTCACCTCTGCCCATCATCATCGGGCCGCCCATACCACGCATCGCTTTCATGTTTTCCTGCATGGTCTGCATGTGTGCCTGCATCAGCTTCTGACGTTCCTTCGGGTCGCTTGTCGCCCGGACTTTTTCCATCTGCTGCTGCATTTTTTTCATGTTCTCCTGCATCTGCGGCATTTGTTTGTCCATCATGCCCATGTTCATCATCGGCTTGGCGGGCGCGGCTTTTTCCTGTGCAGATACGATAGATGCCGACAAGGTGCAGGCAACCATTGCGGCAACGAGTATTGAGGTTTTCATATTGGAATTCTCCTAAGTGGTGAATGAGTCACAGTGACCGTCACTCACACTTACTTCTACGCCCATAATCCAACTTGTTCGGTACGTTGCCGCACATAGACTTACGTGGATGACGCGACCGCCGCTCACCACCCCACGCAGCAAAGATGGACTCCTTGCCAGCCATAGTTGCGAAAACCCGGCGCAATGTATGGCAACGCACAGACGCAGGGCTACAAAGGGAGAACAATGATGCGGCAGATAGGCATCGCGCAACCTGATGTAGCGAAGGATGCTCGCGATAGGCTGCAGGCCGCGTTTGAACCCCGTCAAGTTCATCCCGGCAATAATTCCGAAACAATCGTTGACGACTCTATGAAGGAAACAAAGATGAACAAGCTATTGAAACAGCTACTGGTGGTCTCAGTACTGAGTACTGCTGCCGCATCCGCTTTTGCCATCAGTGCAGACAAGGCGGAACAAACTATTCCTCTGAAGAATGGTTCGACGCTTTATATCTTCAAAGGCGGGAAAATGGCCATGGAGAACAAGCTTGGCAAGGCGGTTTCGATGAAGTCTGGCGAAATCATGGAGACCAAGGATGGCATGATGATCATGATGCACGGCAACGAGCTGATGCGTCTCGATAAGTACTTGAATGCTGGCAAAAGTAGCTAAAACGCGGAAGACATTGCATCAAGGCGGCTCGTCTCGAGTCGCCGCTTAGCAAGTTGCAGCGATCTTTCGGGCGATGAGTTCTTCAACGCTACCAGTAGGTGCCGATGCACGCCGGACCAAAGATTGTGCCGCCGGTTTCCAGGCCAGCATGCAGGACGCGAAGATCGCCATTTGACGAGCACTTCCAGCCAAAAGTGGCTGTAAAGCCGCGCTGACATTGGAGTTTTCTCGTCACTCAATTCGCTTTAGCCTGAGTGCATTGAACACCACGGACGCCGAACTCAGGCTCATCGCCAGCGCCGCGATCATCGGTGAAAGTAGCCAGCCAGTAAACGGATACAGCAGGCCCGCCGCAAGAGGAATACCCAACGCGTTGTAGACGAACGCGAACACCAGGTTCTGCCGCATGTTGCGAATCGTGGCCTGTGATAGCAGACGCGCACGTGCAATGCCGCGCAGGTCGCCCTTCACCAACGTTACCTGTGCACTGTTCATCGCCACGTCGGTGCCGGTACCCATGGCAATGCCGATATCCGCCTTCGCTAACGCGGGCGCGTCGTTGATGCCGTCGCCCGCCATCGCGACGACCTTGCCCTCGCTTTGCAGTTTTGCCACCAGATCGAGTTTGTCCTTCGGCTTGACTTCGCCGTGCACTTCATCAATGCCGAGTTTGGCGGCAACCGCCTTTGCCGTGATTGTGCCGTCGCCAGTGGCCATCACCACACGAATGCCAGCCTCTTTCAGTTGTTGCAGGGCTTCCACAGTACTCGCCTTTACCGGATCGGACACTGCGAGAATTCCCGCCAGTGCGCCGTCGACACCGAGGAACATGACGCTGGCGCCGTCACGTCGCAACGCATCGGCTTCGCTTAACTTGGATGCGACGTCAATTTTCATGTCTGCCATCAGTGCCGCGTTGCCCAGTGCAAGCCGTTTGCCCGCTACGCGTCCGCGCACGCCGATGCCGGTGCCCGACTCGAATTCCTCGGCCTTGTCCAGCACGGCCCCACTCGCCAATGCTGCTGCCACCAACGCTTGTGCGAGAGGATGTTCGCTTCCCTGATCAAGGCTCGCAGCGAGACGCAGCACTTCCGCCTCCTCGAAGCCTGCGGCGGCGACTACGCGTTCAAACACCGGCTTGCCTTCCGTCAGCGTGCCGGTCTTGTCGACGATCAACGTATCGATGCGCCGGAAGTTTTCGATAGCCGCTGCGTCGCGAAACAGGATGCCGCTGGTCGCCGCCTTGCCAGTCGCGACCATGATCGACATTGGTGTCGCCAACCCTAGCGCACAAGGGCAGGCGATGATGAGTACGGCAACGGCATTGATCAGTCCAAACACCCAGCTCGGTTCAGGCCCGAAGAATCCCCAGACAAGAAAAGTCGCAACAGCGATGGACACAACAACCAGCACAAAGTATCTGGCGACGGTATCGGCAAGCCGTTGCAGCGGCGCCTTCGAACGCTGTGCTTGCGCCACCATCTGCACGATCTGCGAAAGCATGGTCTCTGCGCCGACCTTCTCGGCGCGCATGACGAGCGCACCAGTCGTATTCATGGTCGCGCCGATCAGTTTTTCGCCGGGCTTTTTCGATACTGGCATCGGCTCGCCGGTAAGCATGGATTCATCGACCGCACTGCCACCTTCCGTGACCACGCCATCGACCGGTACTCGTTCGCCCGGACGAACTCGTAGCAGATCGCCGAGGTGCACATTAGTGAGCGGGATGTCTTCTTCGCTCCCGTCCGCTTTGATACGTCGTGCCGTTTTTGGCGCGAGGCCGAGTAGCGATTTGATGGCAGCCGAAGTCTGCGAGCGCGCTTTCAATTCGAGTATTTGCCCGAGCAACGTGAGCGAGATGATTGCTGCCGCTGCCTCGAAATAGACCTGTACGCGTCCCATCGCCACGAAATTGGCCGGGAACAGGTTCGGCGCGATTGTCGCGACCAGGCTGTAAATATACGCTGCACCTGTGCCGAGGCTGATCAGCGTCCACATGTTTGGATTGCCGGTGATGACCGATTTCATACCGCGCACGAAGAACGGCCATCCAGCCCAAAGCACAACAGGCGTGGTCAAGGCGAGTTCTACCCAGCTTTGCTGTGTGCCATGGAAGATTTGAATACGGTGACCCAGCATTGCAAGCGTGACAGCGATGATCGTCAACGGTAACGTCCACCATAAGCGGCGCTGAAAATCGGCAAGCTCGGGATTCTCGCCGTCGTCGAGTACGGGCATCACCGGTTCCAGCGTCATGCCGCATATGGGACAGTTGCCTGGCGCATTGCGGCGAATTTCCGCGTGCATTGGGCAGGTGTAAATGGTGCCCGTCGCAGGGTCCGTCGGCTGCTCGCCGCCCGGCTTTCCATGCGCATCATTTTCTGGCACCGCCTTCGGCCTGGTCACGACAGAGTCCTGCGCATTGCTGTGATGCTGATGTTCCGAATGGTCGTGCGGTTTCACTGGCGTGTTCATGATTATTTTCCTCTTAAACGCGGTGAATTTTCTTCCTGCGCATCAGCAGGTAAACAGCAGGAACAACGAACATCGACAGCAGTGGCGCCGTAATCATGCCGCCCACCATCGGCGCGGCAATGCGCTGCATGACCTCCGAGCCAGTGCCCGTGCCGATCATTATTGGAAAAAGACCGGCGAGGATAACTGCCACGGTCATGGCCTTGGGCCGCACCCGCAGCACAGCACCCTCGCGAATCGCTGCCAGCAGGGCATCGCGGTCGTCATGGCCGAGTGCCAGCTGTTTTTCCCACGCGTGTTTAAGGTACAGCAGCATGATCACGCCGAATTCCGCGGACACGCCAGCCAGCGCGATAAAGCCCACTGCACTCGCCACCGACATCGCAAATCCGAGCAGGTACATCAGCCATAGCCCGCCGACAAGCGCGAACGGCAAGGTGGCCATGATTAGCACGGCTTCGTCAAAGCGCTTGAAGGTTAGATAGAGCAACACAAAGATAATCATCAACGTGAACGGCACGACAATCTTCATTTTTGCGCTGGCCCGCTCAAGGTATTCAAATTGCCCGGACCAGGCGATCGAGTAGCCCGGCGTGACCTTCACGTCCTTGGCGACGGCTTTGCGCATGTCGTCCACCGCCGATTGCAGGTCGCGCCCGCGAATGTCGACGTATACCCAGCCCGACAGGCGCGCATTCTCGCTTTTCAACATCGGCGGACCATCGGTGATTTTCACTTCGGCGATGGTCGAGAGCGTGATTTGGGCGCCGCGCTCGGTGACGATAGGCAGATTGCGCAGATTTTCGACCGAGTCGCGTATTTCGCGCGGATAACGCACGCTGATCGGGAAGCGTTGCAGCCCTTCGACGGTCTCACCGATATTGTCGCCGCCGATGGCTGCTGACACCAGGCTTTGCACGTCCGACACGTTCATGCCGTAGCGCGCCGCAGCGAGCCGATCGATGTTGATATCGACGTAACGTCCGCCGGTGACGCGCTCAGCCAGCGCCGAGGTCACACCCGGCACGTTTTTGACCACGCGCTCAATTTCGCCGCTGATGCGCTCGATCTCTTTGAGATTTGCGCCGGCAACCTTAATGCCGACAGGGCTCTTGATACCGGTGGCGAGCATGTCGATGCGATTTCTGATTGGCGGCACCCACAGATTGGCCAGTCCCGGAATTTTCACCGTGCGATCGAGTTCCTCGACCAGTTTTTGGGGCGTCATACCGGCGCGCCATTGCGCCTGCGGCTTGAACTGGATGGTGGTCTCGATCATTTCCATCGGCGCGGGATCGGTGGCGCTTTCAGCGCGGCCGATCTTGCCGAATACGCGCGACACTTCAGGCACGGTCATGATTAATTTGTCGGTCTGCTGAAGGATTTCGGCGGCCTTGCCCGCTGATAATCCTGGTAGCGCCGATGGCATGTAGAGCAGGTCACCCTCATCCATCTGCGGCATGAATTCGCCGCCGATTTGCGTCGCTGGATAGATCGTGGCGATGAGAATGGCAAGGGCAATGGCGAGCGTGGTTTTCGGGAACGCCAAGACGCTGTCCAGCAACGGCCGATAGAACGCGATCAATCCCCGGTTCAGCGGGTTCTTTTGCTCATCGGGAATTTTTCCGCGTATCAGGTACCCCATCAGCACCGGGATCAGTGTGACGGCCAACCCGGCAGCGGCGGCCATGGCATAACTCTTGGTAAACGCAAGCGGCGAGAACAAGCGGCCCTCTTGCGCCTCTAGCGTGAATACCGGGATGAACGAAAGCGTAATGATGAGCAGCGAGAAGAACAGGGCAGGGCCAACTTCGGCGGCGGCCTCGGCGATGACGGCCCAATGATTGTCGCCGCTGAGCTTTTCGCCCGGATGCTGGTGATGCCAGGCCTCAATGTGTTTGTGCGCGTTTTCGATCATCACCACTGCCGCGTCGACCATTGCGCCGACGGCAAT
>JBDTPE010000079.1:0-8535 GCA_039932875.1 Betaproteobacteria bacterium
AAGTCGGCCGCATCCTCATGCGCCAGTGTGCCGACACCATCAAGAAACTCTCGCTTGAATTGGGCGGTAATGCGCCGTTTATCGTCTTTGACGACGCCGATTTGGATGCAGCTGCCGAGGGCCTGATGCAATCCAAGTACAGGAATGCCGGCCAGACTTGTGTATCGGCAAATCGAATCTACGTGCAGGCTGCGGTCTACGATGCATTTGCCGACAAAGTGAAAAGCAAAATGGCGGCACTGAAAGTCGGGCGCGGAACGGAAGCTGGCGTCAACATCGGCCCGCTGATTGACGAGCAGGGATTGGCAAAAGTGGAATCACATCTGGCTGATGCAATTGCCAAAGGTGCCACTGTCATGAGCGGCGGAAAACGCCATGCACTGGGTGGACGCTTTTACGAGCCTACGTTGCTCACCAACGTCCCGATGAGCGCCAAAGTATCGAAGGAAGAAACGTTTGGGCCAGTAGCGCCGTTAATTAAATTCAACACCGAAGCCGAGGCCATCGCCCTGGCCAACGACAGCGAATTCGGCCTGGCGTCGTATTTCTTTTCTCGCGATGTGGGACGGGTATTTCGTGTTGGCGAAGCGCTGGAATCAGGCATGGTCGGCATCAACACCGGCATTTTTTCCAACGAGGTCGCGCCTTTCGGTGGCGTCAAACAATCGGGACTGGGTCGTGAGGGCTCAAAATATGGCATCGAGGACTATTTGGAGATCAAGTATTTGTGTCTGAACGTATGAATGCCGTGTTCCGGTGCGCGGTCGTCGCCGTTGCTGGCGCGCTGATTTCGATTGGCGCGCTTGCGCAGACCACGCAAACCATCCAGCCTGATCGGCCGGAGCTACCTTCCGGCTTTGCAGAAAAGAAACTCGCCCACGCCGCCCACTACATGGTCGCTGCGGCGCATCCACTGGCTGTTGACGCCGGGCTCAAGATTCTCGCTGCTGGCGGCAGCGCGATCGATGCGGCGATTGCGGTTCAGTTGGTATTGAATCTGGTGGAGCCGCAGGCCTCGGGAATTGGTGGCGGCGCATTCCTTCTGCACTATGACGCCGCGCGCAAAGCTGCCACTGCCTACGATGGCCGCGAAACCGCGCCGTCGGCGGCGACGCCCGACCTGTTCATTGGCAGTGACGGCAAGCCGATGCGCTTTCAGGACGCAGTCGTCGGTGGTCGCTCGGTCGGCGTACCGGGGGTGTTGCGGGCACTGGAGATGGCCCATGCGCGGCATGGCAGGCTGCCATGGGCAGCATTGTTCCAGCCTGCAATCGCGATTGCCGAAAATGGTTTTCCGCTTTCTGCACGGGTGCATATCCAGATTGCGGCAGACACTGTCATGCCAAATAACCCCAAGACGCGAGCCTATTTTTATCAGGCTGATGGGAAGCCAAAGCCGGTCGGGACCATCATGAAAAATCCCGAATTCGCCGAGGTGTTGCGGCGTATCGCCAAAGAAGGGCCGGATGCGTTCTATACGGGAGAATTGGCCAAAGAAATGGTGGCAGCGGTGAGGAATCACCCGACCAATCCGGGCACGCTTGCCGAGACCGATCTGGCGGCGTATCGCGCCCGTGTACTGGAGCCGCTATGCGCGCCGTATCGGCGCTTTCGTGTCTGCAGTATGCCGCCCCCCGGTGGCGGCTTGACGATATTGCAGATACTCAGTGCACTCGAGCGCTTCGACATGAAGTCGATCCGACCGAACTCCACCGAAGCAGTGCATCTGTTCAGCGAGGCCGGGCGACTCGCGTACGCTGATCGCGAACGCTATGCGGCCGATGATCGGTTTGCGGCCGTGCCTGTCGCCGGGCTTATCGACCCGGCTTATAACCGACGCCGCAGCGAATTGATCAAGCCGGAAAAGTCCATGGGGCGCGCGGTTGCTGGTACGCCGGAAAAACTTGTTGTCGCCATGGGCGATGGCGATACACCGGAGTTTCCGTCCACCAGCCATATCTCGATCGTCGACAGCGATGGCAATGCCGTCAGCATGACGACCTCGATCGAATCACGGTTTGGTAGCCGTGTTTTCGTGCGCGGCTTTCTGCTCAACAACACCCTCACCGACTTCTCGATGACCGCCACCGAAAACGGGCGGCCAGTCGCGAACGCCGTGTATCCGGGCAAACGTCCGCGAAGCTCGATGTCGCCGACCCTGGTGTTCGACGATCAGGACAAGTTGTTTCTGGTAATCGGCAGCCCATTGGGATCGGTCATCATCAATTTCGTCGCGCAAACCCTGGTATCTACGCTCGATTGGGGAATGGATATTCAATCGGCTATTTCGTCACCGCACTTCGGCAGCCGCAATGGACCGACGGAAATCGAAAAAGGTACGTCCATCGAAAACCTGACTGGCGCGTTAAAGTCGATGGGCCACGAGGTGCGCGTGGTCGATTTACCGAGCGGTTTGCATGGCATCATGCGCACTGCAAACGGTTGGCAAGGCGGCGCAGACCCGCGTCGCGAAGGAATCGCCAAAGGCAAGTAGCAAACCTTTCATTACATCGGAACATTTATGAAAAAAATATTACCCCTATTTCCCCTATTCGCCATCATGTTTTCCGCGTTGAACGCCGTTGCCGCTACCGAGCCCGCGAAGCCGACAGCCGAAGCTGCGAAGGTGGCACCACTGCCGGAGGCAAGTGCAGCGCCGTTGCGCTTGGCACCCAATCAGCCGCTACCGAAACAGCTAGCCCAACTCACGATCATTGATCGCGAAATCGGTGATTCAACTTCACCAAAGTCAGTCTCCGGCAGCCCGATCCTGGTCCATTACACCGGTTGGGTTTACGACCCATCCATGTCCGATGGAAAAGGCACCCAATTTGATTCCTCACGCACCCGAATCGCGCCCTACAGCTTCATCATCGGTGTCGGCAAGGTCATCAAGGGCTGGGATCAGGGGCTCATCGGCATGCACATCAAAGGCAAACGCACACTGATTATTCCCGCCAGTCTTGCCTATGGCGAGCGGCCGCGGCCCAATATTCCGCCAAACTCGAACTTGATATTCGACATAGAACTACTCAATATCGTGCCGCGCGGCGACGAGCGTCAGACGGGAACCGCCTCGACCACCCTTTCAAGTGAGCCCACTGCAGCCGCACCGGCGTCGGCCGCGCCGGTGTTCCTCGATGCCAAGGCACCTTTGCCGGCAACTACGAATGACCTCATCCTGATTGATACCGTAGTGGGATCCGGTAAAGTTGCGGAGGGTGTGGTGCTGGTTACTGTTCACTATACCGGCTGGCTGTACGACGCCAAGCAACCCGGCGGCAAAGGAACCAGATTCGACACCTCACGTGAACGCAACCAGCCATTCAACTTTCCGTTGGGTGGAAAACGTGTGATCCGCGGCTGGGACGAGGGCGTCGCGGGCATGAAAGTTGGCGGCAAACGCACGCTTATCATTCCCCCGCAATTCGGCTATGGCCAACAAGGGGCAGGCCGCGTCATTCCACCAAATGCAACGCTGATCTTTGAAGTGGAGTTGCTTGGCGTCAATCCCTGATCGGTGTATTTATTCAAACACTAATATCGGCGCGGCTTTCAGACCAAAACAGTCTGAAGAGCCGCGCCAAATAAGGCCTTCCAGTTTTGCCGAATGGCTCTTGAACATCCCGAATACGCGACATGAAAACCATCGGCATCATCATCATTGGCGACGAAATCCTTTCTGGCAAACGCCAGGACAAGCATCTGTCGAAGACTATTGCGACGTTGAAGGCACGCGGACTCGAACTTGCGTACGCTCGCTATATCGGCGATGAACCCGAACGAATCGTTGTGACGTTAAAAGAGACGTTGGCGACTGATCATCTCATTTTCTGTTTTGGTGGTATCGGTGCAACGCCGGACGACTACACCAGACAGTGTGCGGCGGCAGCGCTAGGGGTGGGATTGCTGGCGCACCCCGACGCGGTTGCATCGATGATGGCCAAACCAAACTTCGAAATCACCCCCAATCGCCTGAAGATGGCGGAGTTTCCAATAGGTTCCACGATAATTCCAAATCCGTATAACCAAATTGCGGCTTTTTCCTGTGGCGATCATCATTTCCTTCCCGGATTCCCGGAAATGGCCTGGCCGATGATGGCGTGGGTTTTGGAGACCAAGTATCCTGCGCTCTACAATCGGGCGGCTTTCAGCGAAGAAATAATCGTGATTCATGAAGCCGGGGAAAGTAATCTGATCGACGCCATGGATCGCATAGTTGCCGGGTTTCCAAACACCAAACTCTCCAGTCTTCCTCAAAATCTTGCCGCCGGGCGCATTATTGAGTTATCTATCCGTGGTGACCCCGCGCAGGTGCCGATTGCCATGCAACAAATGAAAAATGAAGTTAACAATCTCGGTTTCCGGTTTGACGTAAAGTAGTCTTTTCTTCAAGGGGACGAATATGGGATTGCTCGATGGCCTGTTAGGCAGCTTGACAGGCGGCACAAACAATAGCGGGGCAGCCAACCCGCTTCTACAGATCGCCATGCAGATGCTGGCCAACAAAGGTGGCGGTGGCACGGACGGCGGCGCGCTTGAGAGCATGGGCGGCCTGCACGGGATCGTCAACGCGTTCCAGCAAGGCGGACTCGGGCATCTCGCCGACTCATGGATCGGCACCGGCGAAAATCTGCCGGTCAGCGCGGATCAACTTTCCAGTGTGTTGGGTTCGAACAAGATTGGCGAGATCGCAAGCCAGCTCGGGATGTCACCGAGCGAGGCTGCCGGTGGACTCGCCAAAATACTGCCTGACCTCATTAACCACATCACACCGAATGGCCAAATGCCGGGTAGTCACAGCGTAGTGGAAGATGCGTTGTCGATGTTCTTGAAGCGTTAGTCGTCACGTATTATTCGTCGGTATCACTAAGTTGCGCGCTGCTACGCTGCCACTGTTCCAGCGTGCGACGATCCTTTTTGGTGGGTCGTCCGCGAAATAGCGGTGGTGGCATTTCCCGCAATTCAGCCACCACTTTTTCGCGTGCAGTCATGCTCTCGGACGATTCCTCAAACAAGGTCTTTGCAATTGTCGCCGAACCGCGCTTGTCAGAAACGCCTTTGATCGTCAGCCGGTATTCCAATGGCGGTTTGCGCAATAGCAATTGATCACCAGACTTGACCATTCGCGATGGCTTGACGCGTTCACCGTTCACCTCCACGCGCCCTGCGTTCACGGCATCGATAGAAATTTGCCGCGTCTTGAAAAAACGGGCAGCCCATAGCCACTTGTCGATGCGCATCAGTTGTTTGTCGGTGTCACTCATATCCTACGAGCAATTGACCGGAGGCTGACCTGGAGCTCCATCAAAAGTCAACGCACCTTCCCACCCAGTTTGACCGATGCGATATTCATCGGCAGCCCTGTCCCGGTGTCATATTCCGCACCGGCAAGTACACCGATCGTGGCGATATCTTCGGCGCTGCGCCGGCCCTTGTACGTCGCATACATGGCGCCGAGGGCAAAGTCGCGCCCGGAGCCGATGGACCAGAACTTGTCGAACTCGAACACTTCGCGCATGGAATACACGCCGTAGATACCGCTGGCATTGACCACCAGCGCGGTAAGCTGTGACGACTCGTAGGGGTCGTCATCTTCTTCCTTCGGATTCAGGAACGCCTCTTCCTTCAGGATCGGGTGAATTTTGCGGAAGCTCTCATAAATCTGCGCACGGCCGTTGAATTTGAATTCCGGGTGTTTCAGCAACAGGGTTTCCAGCACCAGTTGGTGTGCGGCACTGCCTGCAATACCAAAGTAACTGTCGCCATGCTTCAACAGTTTTTCGGGTGCCGCGTCGTGCACACTGGCCAGCCGCGTTGCGCCAAACGTTGTAAGCGTGTCCCCGGCAATGACCGCGACGCCGCCTTTTTTTACCACCACGATGGTCGTCATTCAGCTCTCCTTTTTTGTCGCCTTTGGGGGTCACTGCTGCGCCTGCCTTTGTCGTCACCTATTCTAAGCGTCGAAACCGCCTTGGCGCGTTGACTTCGCGGTCACGCTTCGGCACACTCATCTGCTTGTGACAATGCGGTTCACACACGGTTGCGCCTTTCATTGCGCATGACAATTATCAAATAAATTCAGGAACTTAATATGACATTTCCCGTGAAATTTCGTGTAAGCGTACGCTCACTTGCCATCGCCGGTCTTGCCAGTCTCGCACTGATGGGAGGCGTGGCGACCGCAAAGACGTTGCGCTGGGCCAGTGCCGGCGACATCCTCACCATGGACCCGCACTCGCAGAATGAGGGCCTCAATAATCCGATGAACGGACACGTTTACGAACCGCTCATTACCCGCGACGAAAAAATGGCGCTGGAACCTTGCCTCGCGGTGTCGTGGCAGCAGGTCGATCCAAGCACGGTGCGTTTCAAGCTGCGCGACAAAGTGACCTTTCACGACGGCTCGCCATTCACAGCCGATGACGTGGTGTTCTCGATCATGCGCGCGATGGACAAGACTTCAGACTACAAGGCCTACACGCAGGGCATCAAGGAAGTTCGCAAGGTCGACAACCTGACGGTGGACATCATCAGCACCGGGCCTAATCCGACGCTACTGGACCAGCTCACCCAACTGCGGGTGATGAACAAATCCTGGGCCACGAAATTCAATGTGCTGCGCCCAACCGATTTCAAGAACAAGGAAGAATCGTGGGCGGTGCGTAACGCCAATGGCACTGGAGCGTACATCATGAAAGTGCGCGAACCGGACGTAAAAACCGTGTTTGTCGCCAACTCAAACTGGTGGGGCAAGCGCGGTAACGTCGATGAAGTTATCTACACGCCGATCAAGTCCGATGCGACCCGGGTGGCAGCACTCATTTCTGGCGAAGTTGATTTGGTCCTCGATCCACCTGTACAGGACATTGCCAAACTCGGGCAGAACAAGGACCTCAAAATCGTCGAAGGCAATGAAAACCGCACCATCTTCGTCAATTTTGATCAGGGCCGTGACGAGTTGCTCTATGGCAGCAAAGGCAAGAACCCGTTCAAGGACTTGCGTGTACGCCAGGCAATGCTGTTGACCATCGATGAGCCTGCGATTCACAAACAAGTGATGCGCGGCTTGTCGTTGCCGACCATGTCGATGATCGCGCCGCAGGTGCGCGGCTACTCGAAGGACCTGGAAAAACGTCCCGCAGTTGATATCGAAAAGGCCAAGAAACTGATGGCTGAAGCCGGTTTCGCACAAGGCTTCGACGTGACATTCGACTGCCCGAACGATCGGTACAAGAACGACGAGAAAATCTGTACGGCCATCGCCGCCATGCTGTCGAAAATCGGCATCCGCATCAAGCTCAATGCCATGCCGAAAGCCGCCTATTTCCCTAAAGTTCAGAAGAGCGATACCAGCATGTTCCTGTATGGATGGGGCGTGCCGACGTTCGATTCGCTTTACACCTTGCAGGAAATCATTCGCACCAAGGGTACCGGTGCCGATGGCGCCAACAACTATTCCGGCTATTCCAATCCAAAGGCTGATGTATTCATCGATCAATTGAAGACCGAGATTGATTTCAAGAAACGCGCCGAGCTGACCAAACAAGCGCTGCTGATTGCGCAGGCAGACGTGGGACACATCCCGCTCCATCATCAGATGATTCCTTGGGCGATGAAAAAAAACGTGAGCGTGGCGCACCGCGCCGACAACGGGCTTTACGCGATGGGGGTGACGATCAAGTAATTGCGGGTGCTTATCGTGTTGATGGATTTGAAACCACCCTGTCTCCCTCACCCCCTCGCGGGGAGAGCGGCTGGGGAGAGCGAAGCGAGGGGCCGGGGGCTAGTGCACCTAAGCGCGATTGCGTCCGCGTTCCTTTGTATTTTTCTGGCCCTTTCCCCCAGTCTGGCCAACGCCAAAACCTTGCGCTACGCCACGCAGGACGAACCGCAAACCCTCGACCCGCATTCGGCTCAACTGGCAGTGACCAACCGCCTGCTGATGAATGTTTATGAGGGTCTCGTCGGCCGCGACAAGAATTTCAAACTAGTGCCGTGGCTCGCCTTGTCATGGTCGCAGCCCGATCCGCTGACCTGGCGCTTCAAGCTTCGACCCAATGTGAAATTTCACGATGGCGCGACGCTCACAGCAGACGACGTAGTATTTTCAGTCGAGCGCGTACTGTCGCCAAACTCGCAATTGAAATCCGCTGTTCAAGGTGTTGCCCGCGCAAAGAAAATCGACGACCTTACGGTCGATTTGATCATGCGCGAACCCAATCCGGTGTTGCTCAATCACATCTTTACCTTTCGGATCATGAACAAGGCGTGGACAACCAAGAATAATTCAGTCAACCCGCAAAACTACAAGGATAAGGAAGACACCTTTTCCTCGCGCAACGCCAATGGCACTGGCCCTTTCATGATCAAGGAGCGCCAGACCGATGTGAAAACGGTGCTGGTCGCCCATCCTAACTGGTGGAATGCGGCCAGCCCCGAACGCGGCAACGTCACAGAAGTTATTTTGCTGCCAGTCAAGTCGAATGCCACGCGCGTCGCGGCCTTGCTGTCTGGCGAAGTTGATTTCGTCAA
>JBDTPE010000080.1:0-8526 GCA_039932875.1 Betaproteobacteria bacterium
AGACGTGATGCGCCAACACCCGATTACGACCACTACGTTTGGCTTGCAACGCACAGTCGTCGGCGCGCTTGAGCAGTGCTTCGGCGGTCTCGTCGACCCCGGCCGCGAGTACTGACTCTGCGAGACCCGCTGAAAAAGTTTGCTGACCGATCGGCTGGCCATCCGCTTCCAGTCGTACGGCGCGCCAGTGTTTGAGAATGCTTTCCAGTTTGCGTTGCCCCTGAACGGCGGAGGTGCGTGGCATCAGCACGCAAAATTCCTCGCCGCCGTGGCGGCAGACGACATCGCTCTTACGCAGGCGTTCCAGCAACAACGAGGCGAAAGATTTTAGGACGGTATCGCCGACCGGATGTCCGTGCGCATCGTTAACCGATTTGAAGCGGTCCAGATCGATGATGGCGATGCACAGCGCCCAGTTGTTGCGCCGCGCCAACGCCAACATGCCCGGTAAAACATCGACGAGATAGCGACGATTGAACAGGCCGGTGAGCCCATCGCGTACCGCTTGCTCCTTTAGCGAGGCTTGCAGCGCCTGCACTTGCAGGATTTTCTGCGCCAGTTGCAAGTTAGTCACTTCGAGTTCACTGCGCGCTTTCTCGGTAGAACGCTGACGGGCGACCATTTCATCGCGCTGGCGTTGCAGACGCATCAGTTCGGTCTTGAGCGAAGCCGCTTGCTGACGGGCTTGCGAGGCGAGGTGACTGCGTTCCAGTTGAAGCGCCTGCCATGACCTGAGTGCCTGTAACGCTTTCTTATTCTCGCCGCCCTGCTCATAGGCATCAGCGAGTGATTGAAAGTACATGCATCGCAGCCGCAAGCCGGCGGTGGGCATCGGCTGGGCTTCGGCAAGTACTTGCACTGCGCCGACGGTGTCGCCGCACATGCGCAGCAATTCGGCGTGGGCGATTGACAATTCCAGAAGCTCGTCAGGCAATTCGTCACCTGTCAGACTGGCGCGCGCGCGGTCAATCAGGCTGGCGCCCAATACCGGGTCGGCAGCGCGAAGCGCGGTCATCGCCATTTGTTCAAACGACGGGTTGGTGGCGCCGCGCCCGTCCACATTGGCAGGTATCGCCAGCAATCGGTGCAGATCGGGCAATGCGTCATCCGCGCGCTGCAGATCGGTCAGGCAGGTCATACGGTTGAGGAGAAGAATTCCCATCAGCCGAGGGTTGTTGAGTGTCGCGCAGCGTTCAACGCCTTCATGGGCGTAGCGCAGCCCTTCTTCAACATCGCCGAGCAACAATAATTCGTGCGAAAGATTGCAGTACAGTACTACGTCAAGTCCGAGGTTGTGCGCGGGCATTGATTCACGCAGTGCTTCAAACATGTAGGCAAATGCCTGCGCTGCATCACCCAGCATGGAGTAGCTACCGGCAATTGCGTTAAGCAGCATGCCGCGCTCGTCGTGGGTGAGGGCGCTCATGCCGTCGTTCAGTAGTGGTAGCAACAGTTCCAGCGATTCCCGATTGCGCCCCTGCATCCACCTACAGCGTGCCTTGCCGATGTGGGCGACGACTTGACCGCGCCGGTCGGCAAGGTTCTCAAAAATTTGTTGCGCCGTTTCGAACAACGGCAAGCCCTTGGCTGGCGCCTCATAGCGCATGGTATGGAAGCCACAGGTCAGCAATGCCCAGGCACAGGCTTCATGATCTGCGGAGACGGTCGCGCGCTCCAGCGCCTGGCGGGCGAGTGCATAGGATGCCGTGGAATCGACGTACTGCGTTCGCCATGCGCGGCGCGCCTGTTTCAGCGCCCATGACGCCGCGCGGGGACTGGATTTCTTTGCAATCGAGTGCATCCATAATTGTTGGTCCAAGTCGCGGTGCCGTCAAGGGTTTTGGGCTTCGTCTGCCGCTATCGCCGCCGGTTGGACCGGAAATGAGTCGAGGTGCAATTTTGAAGGTCAGCCACAGACGGGGCTCACAGGGCAAAAGTGTCTGAAGACGCTCGCCAAATATAGAGTTTTATTTCTATCAATGCCATCGAATCGTCGATTAACTACATTCGCCGTTGCGACATCAGCCGGATGCAATGGGTTACGCGACCTTCACGTCAGAGTGGAGAATCACTTCTTTCCGCCAACCCGCTCATGCCTGGCCGCTCACTCGGTTAGAATAATTTGGACATTCAGCAGCAACCGCCATGCTATCGAGGAAAGTTCACCATGCGGCCAATCAACAACAATCAAGACCAGCAACTTGAAGTAGCGCTGGCGTGGACCGCATGACATGCATGGCTCTTCTGCCACAGCCTGTCGGAATTGAAGGCGATTCTTGCCACGACTGAATGAGCAAATCGTGCGTTGCCGCTTTAGCGGCGCGATATTACGATTGTTTAAATTCTGGCCTGCTACGTTGGTGCTGGCACTGACTGGCTGTGCAGGCCAGCAAGTCAGTATCGCTAACGCGCACCCGGTGACGCAGTTGATCACGAGCGACCCTTCCCGTGGCCGCGACGTTGTCATGGGGCGGGATGGCAATTGCCTGCTCTGCCATGCCATCCCCGAAACGGGCGCCCGCTTCATGGGTAATCTCGGACCGTCACTATCCGGCATCGGCGCACGACTCAATGCGGCACAATTAAAATCGCGGATCACCGATCCTCAGCGCCTGAACCCAGACTCGATCATGCCCGCGTATGCGCGTACCGAAGGGCTCACACAGGTAGGCAGGGCCTACAGCGGCAAGCCCATCCTGACTGCGCAACAAATTGACGATGTCGTCGCCTATCTGGCGACGTTGCGATGAGCAACAAGCCCAAAAGCCGCCGCCTCGCATTCTCCTTCGCCATCAGTTGCGGATGGCTGATGACATTGCGGCCCGCCTTTTCCTGCGCGAACTGGACTGACGAACTGGAGTTTGACTGTATCGGCCATGCAAGCGCGCACGGCAGTCATCGGCTAAAAATACAGGAAGTGCCATGAAAAACAATATTCTGACACGCCAAGTGTGCATGCTTTTTGTTTGCTTGCTCCTCTCGTTCAGCGCAATCAGCAGCGAACAGACATCGATCGCGGCACCCAAATCCGGCATTGCCTATGCCAGTGCCCAAATCCGCGCGTTGCAAGCCGACGATACGGCCAACCCCGGTATGTTGTGGGTTGCCAATGGCGAAACGTTTTGGAACGAGCCTGCCGGGTCACAGGCGAAATCGTGTGCGCAGTGCCACAGCGCCGCCTCGACTGGCACACCTGCTCCGACAGCGCCACCGATGAACGGTGCGGCAACGCATTACCCGCAGTTCGACGCTGCCACCAAGTCCCTCGTCAACCTGGAAGGCCGCATCAACCAGTGTCGCGTAAAACATCAGGGAGCGGCACCATTGGCATATGAATCCGATGCATTGCTGGGCCTTACCGCATTCGTTGCGTACCAGTCGCGCGGCTTGCCCAGGCGTATCACCATTGACGAGTCCAACCGCGTCGCGTTCGAGCAAGGTGCCGCGCTTTATCGTCAACGCATGGGCCAGATGAACCTCGCATGCGTGCATTGCCATGTGCAGAACGCGGGCAAGACGTTGCTGGCCGAGAATATCAGCGAAGGGCATTCCAACGGCTATCCCATTTATCGGCTCGAATGGCAGAACGTTGGCTCGCTGCACCGGCGCCTGCGAAGCTGCCAGCTCGGTGTGCGCGCCGAACCGTTTGCGCCTGGAAGCGACCAATATCTGGCGCTTGAGCTTTACCTTGCATGGCGCGCCGGCGGGTTGCCAATCGAAACGCCCGCTGTACGTCGATAGCCCATACACGTAAACTCGCAATCTGCCGCACACAGCAGCTTTCAACCATCACAAAAAGAGATTAAAAATGCCATTTCAAAGACCGTTTTCGAAACTGCTATTGCTGTCGCTTTTCTGCACCGCTGCCATTGCGTCTGGTGCGTTCGCTTTCGATCCCCCGTCGCTGGACAAAATCATGGCGGGCGATCAGCGCAGCGATGCCAACCGTGCACGCGATGTCTATCGCCATCCCAAGGAGACGCTCGCATTCTTCGGCGTAAAACCGGAATCTACAGTGATTGAAATTTTCCCGGGTGGTGGCTGGTATACGGAGTTGCTGGCGCCCTATCTGCGGGTAAGTGGCCAATACGTGGCGGCTTTTCCGGCTCAGTCCGTCACCGGGCTCAAAAACTTCAAGGACAAGATTGCAGCCAAACCAACGAGCTACGACAAGATCAAGATCGTGCCAATGGGAACACCTGATAAGCTGGACATTCGCCCTGAGGGTGGCGCTGATTTCGTGCTGACCTTTCGTAATGTGCACAACTGGGTAGACGACGACAACGTCGACGCCTTTATGAAGAGTTTTTTCGATGCGCTGAAGCCGGGCGGTGTGCTCGGCGTTGTTGAACATCGCGCCAAACCCGGTTCCAAGCTCAAGACCGCCATCGATACCGGTTACATGACTGAGGAGTTCGTGATCAAACACGCGCTGATGGCGGGCTTCAAACTCGACGCGAAATCCGAAGTCAATGCCAATCCCAAGGACAGCAAGGACTATAAGAAGGGTGTTTGGACCTTACCGCCTACGCTGACTGAGGGCGAGGTCGATCGCGCAAAGTATCTGGCCACCGGCGAATCGGATCGGATGACGCTGCGGTTTGTGAAACCGGCGAGGTAACGACGGCGTTGCTGCAGGAAACTCGTCGATTGCCAGATGATGGCGGTGAATAGGGCGCGGCGCATACCTTTAGCCCCCATCGCCTACAACATCCGGGAGTCGAGACCCGTACAATGTTGGGATGAACGAAACCGACCCTAAAATTCAAAGTGCCGCGCTGCAGCGATTGCGCCACTATGCGCAGCTTGCCGCGATTGTGATCGTTATCGTTGGCTCCTATCTGGTGTTGCAACCCTTCGTGCCGGCGATCCTGTTTGCAGCCGTGGTCTGCTCGTCGAGTTGGCCGCTGTATGTGCGGTTGCATAAACAGCTGTGGGGAAATTCCACACTGGCCGCATTGCTGATGAGTTTTCTCATGGTGGTGCTCGTGATCGGGCCATGTTTGCTGTTGGCGCTCAGTCTTTCCGACAATGTCACGGTGTTGGTAGAGAGCATCAAATCCGCCCTCGATGGGGGTCCGATTGGGGTGCCAACGTGGTTGTCGGGGGTGCCACTGGTTGGCGAATACGCCGCGCAATACTGGCAGCAAGTTTCAACCTCCAGCGAGAGCCTGGCGGCGCAATCCAAGGGGCTGCTGGAGCCAACCCGCGTGTTTGTGGTTGGCATCGGCAAATTTGTCGGCAATGGGCTGCTGCAAATGACGCTGGCGGTGTTTATCAGTTTCTTTTTCTATCGCGATGGCAATGCGCTGATGGCGACCATCCGCAAACTTCTTGTTCGACTTGCGGGTGGCCTCGCAATTGAACTTCTAGCGACGACGCAAAACACCGTGACCGGTGTCGTACACGGTATTTTTGGCACCGCGCTTGCGCAAGCACTGGTCGCGGTCGTCGGATTCCTGATCGCCGGCGTGCCGGCAGCATGGCTATTGGGCGTCGGTACATTTTTCTTGTCTTTGATTCCCGTTGGCCCACCGCTACTCTGGGGCGGCGCGTCAGTCTGGCTATTTATGCATGGCCAAACTGGCTGGGCGATTTTCATGGCCGTCTGGGGTTTGCTGGTGATCAGCACCGTAGATAATGTCTTAAAACCCTATCTGATCAGTCGGGCCAGCAAACTGCCTTTCCTGATTATTGTGCTAGGCGTATTTGGTGGTGTGGTCGCGTTCGGCTTCATTGGTGTGTTCATCGGCCCACCTGTGTTGGCGGTCGGCCTGATGCTGCTGAAACTGTGGATTGACGGGCCGACGGAACCTGAAACAGTGCCAGGCTGAATCGGCCGGACGAGCGACTGTGGCGAGCGGTATTCAGCGCGACCGATTTGGCCTAAAATCGACAAATAAATACGCACGCCGCGCCCAATAATAATAGATAGAATCGACCAGCACATGGCCCAACACACGACGCTTGAAAACCGCATTGCTGCGCTGGAAAGTCGTTGGAAAGAGTATCTCGAGCGCGGGTCCTTTGAGCACTTTGTCGAGTTCGCACTCGCGCTCAATAGTCTGACTGAGCAGTTCGCGCGGCTGAAGTTGCCGGGTCTGGTGCGGCTTTGCGAAGGATTGGAAAACACCGCGCTGGCGTTGTTCGGCGACCAGTCCACGCACCCGATGTCAAAGCAAGATGCGAATACGCTGAATCGTCAGATAGAAATACTCATTCAGACGGTGCACATGGCGCAGCCGCGTGCGCATGGCGAACGACGCGACGATGCGGAAAGCGATGAAAATTTACCCGATGGCGAATGGATCAAGCCGCGCCAGGTTTGTGTGATCGCCGAGCGCGAACATCCCTGGGTGGCGAGTCTGATCGAACAGTTTGGTTTTTTTGGTTTTTCCATGACCTCCTTTGCGTGGGACGACGAGCCGTCGCAAATGGAGTCTCCCCTCGTCATCCTTTTCATTCCACCAGCAGGCGGCTATGAGGCGCGCGAGATCCAGCGCGTCGCCCAGTTGCGCGATGTGCATGCAGCCACTCAGCTATTCTGCCTTTCGGTGCCGAGATCACTGGGCGTCATCGTCCAGTTACTTCGCGCCGGTGCTGATGTCACTATTCAACCTGATCAGGAAATCACCACCGTCCTAGCCCGTGTGCTCGACCTGGTACAAGCGCGTGAACAGGAGCAGGCCAGGGTTCTGTTGGTCGAAGATTCACCGACGGCTACGGCGGTGATCACCCGTGCGCTGCGCGAAAACGGTATTGGCAGCCATTCAATTACCAACCCACAGCAATTGCTCGGTGCGGTGGAGGTCTACCGACCAGACCTGGTGCTGATGGATATGTACATGCCGCACTGCACCGGAGTCGAAGCGACCCGCGTGCTGCGTCAGCTCACTGCATACCAGTCACTGCCGGTGGTGTATTTGTCCAGTGAAAACGATTTGGCCATGCAGATCGATGCATTGCGGCTGGGCGGCGACCAGTTTCTCACCAAGCCCTGTAATCCGCTGTTGCTTGCCGCCACCGTCAAGACCAAGATCGAACGCTATCGCGAAATGCAGCGCTCGAGTCAGCACGATAGTCTCACCGGACTGCTCAACCACTCGGCGGCCAAGACCAGGCTCTCGCAATTGGTGCATGCGATGAATCCAGAGCGTGATCAACTGTGTGTAGCAATGGTGGATATTGATCATTTCAAGTCGATCAATGACAGTTTCGGTCATCCGGTAGGTGACCAGGTAATTCGCAGCCTTGCGTGGCTACTTAAAGGGCGGCTTCGTACCAGCGATATCGTTGGTCGCTACGGTGGCGAAGAGTTTCTTCTGGTTTTGCGCGATTCATCCATGGCTGCATCGTTTGCCGTGCTGGACCGCATCCGGCGCGACTTCTCGCAGATGCCGCACGCCCACTCCGGTGGCACACTGCGGGCGACGTTCAGTGCGGGAATCGCCACCTTTCCGCTTTATGCCGGCGCCAGCGAAATCACCAAGGCGGCAGACGATGCGCTGATGGAAGCCAAACGCAATGGCCGCAATCGCATTGAGCGGGCGCTGGAAGGGTAATGCCGGCTCGGTACGTCTCTACCCGCCATCAAATAGCTAAAGCTCAGAAGCGTTCGCCTGCTGGCAAGTAACGCCATTGTTCTAGAGGCAATTTTGCCATTGCCACCTTGCCAATGCGGATGCGCTTCATTGCGCGAATCTTCAGTCCTACGCTTTCACACACGTGGGCGATCTGGCCCTGCTGTACGCCTTTCAGTGCGAATCGCAGACGCGTTTCACTCTGCCAGCTCACCTTGGCGGGCGGCAATGGTCGAGTATTAAAACTCAGGCCGTGGTTCAGCTGCTTCAGTCCATGCGGACCGAGCTTGCCGTCGACTTCGACGATGTATTCTTGCTCGACGGTGGCGGCATCATCGACGAGTTTTCGCATTACCCGCCAGTCTTGGGTGTAGACCTGCAGTCCGCTAGCGCCCTGCTGCAACGGCGAGGTGGCTTTCAAGTTGGAAAAATGCCGCTTGAGCGGGCGAATGCCAGACGATTCATCTGCAACGCGATTTTCAAAACTGATCGGCGGAATCGCGTCGATCATGTTTCCCGACAGCTGGTGATAGAGGAGGGTCACCAGCTCGATCGGGCCAACCTTTGCATCCGCATGCAGTTTTATTTCCTGTTGATCGACACGGAATTGCGGTTCAAGCACGATCTTGCCATCGACGCTGACCCAACCGCTTTCAATGTAAATCTCAGCTTCGCGGCGGGAGCACGAAACCATTTCAACAAGACGTTTGGCGAGGCGCACAGGCTCCGACATAATTCGCTATCCGGGATGGGTGGTACCTATTGTAGGCGTGCTGCGCGTGGTCACGCACGACAAACTGTCGTTGGGTGGCGCTAGTACGCGCTACCGGTTAAAGTTTCGCTCATCCTGCCGCCAATCAAATTTTGCCTTATGAACCTGTCAGCTAAGCCACCCAACCTGGATGGAATCACTCTGGAAATGATCGTTACCCGACTCTCGGAGGCC
>JBDTPE010000081.1:0-8487 GCA_039932875.1 Betaproteobacteria bacterium
CACTTGGTCGCTAATACCGTATTTGGCGATTGCCGCCAGCGTATCGCCGCCACCGGCGATAGAAAATGCCTCTGAGGCGGCGATTGCTCTGGCTACCATTTCGGTGCCATGACCGAACTGCTCGAACTCGAATACGCCTAGCGGCCCATTCCAGACGATTGTGCCCGCATTTTTCATGATGCCCGCAAGGGTGGCGGCAGTTTGCGGGCCGATATCAAAAATCATGTCGTCGGCGGTCACATCAGCGGCGTGTTTGGTAACGGCTGGCGTCTTGGCGTCGAACGCTTTGCCGCATACCACGTCAACCGGAATCGGCACCGCCGCACCGCGCGCGGCCATCATCTCGATAATCACCTTTGCTTCGTTGATCAAGGCGGGCTCCGCCAACGACTTGCCGATGGGGAAACCCATCGCCAGTAAAAAGGTGTTGGCAATTCCACCGCCGACGACCAGTTGATCGACCTTTTCAGCGAGCGACTTCAGAATCGTCAATTTTGTTGAGACCTTGGAACCGGCGACGATGGCGACCATCGGGCGCTTTGGTGTTTTCAGCGCCGCCCCCAACGCGTCGAGTTCGTCGGCGAGTAGTGGTCCGGCACAGGCGATAGCTGCGAATTTGGCAATGCCGTGCGTAGTCGCCTCGGCGCGATGCGCGGTCCCGAAGGCGTCGTTTGCATACACATCACAAAGTGCTGCCATCTTCCTCGCAAGCGCATCGTCGTCATTCTTTTCACCTTTGTTGACGCGGCAGTTTTCCAGCATCACTAAGTCGCCTGGCGCAACGAGGACGCCTTCGACCCAGTTCGTGACGATCGGAACCGTGCGCCCCATCAATTCGCCCATGCGCTGCGCAATTGGTGCAAGCGAATCTTCGGGCTTGAATTCGCCCTCAGTTGGCCGACCTAGATGCGAGGTCACCATGACGGCAGCGCCATTGTCGAGTGCAAACTGGATGCCAGGGAGTGAAGCGCGGATGCGGGTGTCGTCGGTGATATTGCCGCTGTCTTCCTGTGGCACGTTTAGGTCGGCGCGGATGAACACGCGCTTGTTTTTCAGTTCAAGATCGGTGAGCCGGATAAATGCCATGGATTTTCTATTGTGCAGTCCAAAATAAAAATAAACGCGCTTTTAGTTGTAGTGCTTCATTGCGATTTGTTCAGGCACGCTTCAATTTCCGTCTCCGCAGCTTGGAGTTGCACGCCAGCCGTCGCTGCTTTTTTCTTGGTAGCCTCGCCAGATTCTCCCGTTTCTTTCTGAAACATGCCAAAAGCTTCAATTGTGGTCGCCATCGACGAAAGCAGTGTCGCGCGCGCAGCGCCGGTACAGTCATCGATTTCGATGGCGGTGGCTTCTTTCATGACCGCCTGTAGATTGGTGATTTGCGCAGCGATATCACTGCGCCCCGTGCGGGCGGCTTCATTGAGGGCGCTTTCCCAGCGCTTGCTGACACCCTTTAGATTATTGGCATTGCGCTGACGCAATTCGCGTGCGCGTCCCTTCTCGAACTCTGCGTCTACCGCAGCCTTCTGTTGCGCAAGCCGCTCTGCAATCGCGAGGTTGTCGTTGCGCATGGCTTCCGACGCACTCAAAACCCGACCTTCGGGTTTTGGCGGGGCGGCATCCTTACAGCCGAATGTTGTGGCCGTCAATATGACGGTGGCGATGATGGCAATATGCTTCATATGCTTTCCTGTCAACGAGGATTTCCAGTCGGCGGATGGCTGCTGGCGGCAAGTTCAGACACCTTCAAGCGACCCGGCGAATTCAGTCGCATGCGCTGCAATTCATCACACAGCTTGCCTGCAGTGGTGACGAACATAAACGGAAAGATCGCATGCAACAGAGCCGCGAATCCGCCTAGTACCATTTTGAATCCAAAGCGTGCCGCGAAAGCAAAGTGCTCCCAGTAGGATTCATTCACACTCTGCGGATGCGCCGTAAAAGGATTGCCCATAAAACTCTCTTAAGCGACCTCGGGTTCCGAAACTAGTTTGAGTCCAACGACGCCGGCCACAATCAGCAAGATACACAACATGCGTGGCAGTGATTTTGACTCCTCGAACAAAAGTACACCACCAATCGCAGCGCCGACGGCTCCAATGCCGACCCAGACCGCGTAACCGGTCCCGACAGGAATGGATTTCAAGGCGATCGCCAGCAGCCAGACGCTGGCGATCATCGCGGAGCCCGTAATCAACGACGGCACGGGCTTACTGAACCCCTCGGTGTACTTGATGCCAAGCGCCCAGACGACCTCAAGACAACCGGCGATGAACAGGCAAAGCCATGCGGACATGATGCTTCCGTGTTTAGTTTTCCGAAGACTACTTAGCCGCCATCAAGGCGACGGTGGTGTCGAGCATGCGGTTACTGAACCCCCACTCGTTGTCGTACCAGCTGGTCACTTTGACGAGACGGCCGGAGACTTTGGTCAGGGTTGAGTCGAAGGTGGACGAATGTGAATCGTGATTGAAATCCCCCGATACCAGTGGCCCGGTGTTGTACGCCAGGATGCCCTTCATGCCCGGTGTTTCGGAGGCAGCCTTCATGATGGCGTTCACTTCTTCGACCGTAGTGTCGCGGGCGGCGATAAACGAAAGGTCAACAATAGAGACATTGATGGTCGGCACACGAATCGCGAAACCGTCCAGCTTGCCATTGAGTTCCGGCAATACCAGACCGACCGCGGCGGCGGCCCCCGTTTTGGCGGGAATCATGTTCATCGGGGCCGAACGCGCGCGACGCAAATCTTCGTGCATCACGTCGGTGAGCACCTGATCGTTGGTATAGGCGTGAACAGTCGTCATCAGGCCATTGACCAAACCGATTTTGTCGTGCAACGGTTTTACCAGCGGTGCCAGACAATTGGTGGTGCAGGAGGCATTCGAGATTACCGTCATAGCCTGCGTCAGCACGTTGTGATTGACGCCGTAAACAACGGTGGCATCGACATCCTTGCCACCGGGCGCCGAGATAATCACTTTTTTGGCGCCGCCACGCAAATGGGCCGATGCCTTTTCCTTGGTCGTAAAGAGTCCTGTGCATTCCAAAACCACATCGACGTTCATTTCACCCCAGGGCAACTGGGCAGGGTCGCGCTGGGCAAACACCTTTATCTTATCGCCCGTACCGCCATTGGCTACCACCAGAGAATCGCCTTCGACAATAACGGTGCCCGGAAACTTGCCGTGCGCAGTGTCGTATCGAGTCAAGTGAGCATTGGTATCGACGGGGCCTAGATCGTTGATCGCAACGATCTGTATGTCGTGTTTTTTGTGGCCTTCGTAGTGGGCACGAAGAACGTTGCGGCCGATGCGACCGTAGCCATTGATGGCGACGCGGATGGTCATGTTTTATTTCCTGCGAGCGGTTGTGGGAGTTTGTTCGGTAAAAATGCATACCGAGAACAGCTAATTTTACCGCAACAGGTGTTTTCACCCAACACGGCTTGTTGCACGCGAGATAATAGCGGGATGAAAAAAGTCGTCATTGCCTCAGGTAACGCCGGGAAATTGCGCGAGTTCGCTGCGCTGCTGGCGCCGTTCGATTTCCAGGCTATTCCACAAGCGGCGCTCGGTGTGAGTGAAGCCGATGAGCCGCACATCACGTTTGTCGAGAACGCGCTTGTCAAAGCCCGCCACGCCTCTGAAGTGACAGGGCTGCCCGCGCTTGCTGACGACTCGGGCATTTGTGCTTATGCGCTGGGCGGGATGCCGGGCGTGCTTTCAGCGCGATATGCGGGCGAGCCACGCGACGATATTCGCAACAACAAGAAGCTGGTCGCAGAATTGAAAGCGCACGACGACCATCGCGCCTACTACTACTGCGCACTGGTTTTTGTGACGAGTGCCGATGATCCACATCCACTCATCGCGACTGGCGAGTGGCACGGTGAAATTATCGCCACACCGCGTGGGCAAGGCGGGTTCGGCTATGACCCGCACTTCCTGTTGCCCGCGCACGGCTGCACGGCGGCGGAGCTATCAAGCGACATTAAAAACCGCATCAGTCACCGCGGCAAGGCGATGCAGGCGTTGGCTGAAAAGCTCCGCGAAATGCTGGCCCACAAAGGAAATTAGTGCCAAACACCGCGCCAATACTGGGATTTGGGTCGATGGCCGGTGGCACGCTGTTGACGGTACTGCCACCGCTATCACTCTACATTCATATCCCGTGGTGCGTGCGCAAGTGTCCTTATTGTGACTTCAACAGCCATGAGGCCAAGGGGGAAGCGCCCGAGCGCCGCTATGTCGATGCTTTGATTTCGGATCTCGACCACTCTCTGCCAAAGATTTGGGGGCGGCGCGTGTATTCGATCTTCTTCGGCGGCGGCACGCCAAGCTTGTTTTCGGCCAAAGCCATTGACGACATCCTTGTCGCAGTACGCGCCCGTGTCTCGCTAGACGTAGAGGCAGAGATCACGCTCGAAGCCAATCCCGGCACATTTGAAGTTGAGAAGTTTCGCGGCTATCGTGATGCGGGCGTTAACCGACTTTCCATCGGCATCCAGAGTTTCGACGACAAACACTTAACGGCGTTAGGACGCATCCACAGCAGCGGTGAGGCCAAACGCGCCATCGACATCGCCCAGGCAAATTTCGACAACATCAATCTGGACGTGATGTTCGCATTGCCGGGCGATGGCGCTAGACAAACGCTGTTCGAGTGCGAGCAGGATATCGATACCGCGCTGTCATTTGGCACCAATCATTTGTCGGTGTATCACCTCACGCTGGAGCCGAATACGCTGTTTCATCGCTTTCCACCTGCGTTGCCGGATGACGACGCGGCCGCCGACATGCAGGAAATGATTTCGCAGAAACTTGGTGTGGCAGGTTATGAGCACTACGAAACATCAGCCTATGCCAAACCGGGCAAGGAGTGCCGCCACAATCTCAATTACTGGCGCTTTGGCGACTACCTTGGCATCGGCGCTGGCGCGCATGGCAAACTCTCCTTCCCTGATCGCATTACGCGCGAGACACGCTACAAGCAACCAGAGGCTTTCATGGGTAACGCGGTCGTTGGCACGGCGATTCAGGAAGAGAAGACTGTGCCTCGCGCGGAGTTACCGTTTGAGTTCATGCTCAATGCGCTGCGGCTAACGAATGGCTTCGCAGTTTCACTGTTTACCGAACGTACCGGTTTGCCGATGACGGCGATCAGCCGCCAGCTTGACGAAGCCGAATCTCTGGGGCTGATTGAGCGCGATATCAAACAAGTACGGCCATCAGAAAAAGGCCAGCTATTTCTGAACGACTTGTTGGAAATATTTCTGCCTAGACAGGCCGGCGAGCAGACCTAAATTTATTTGCCTGCGCGCTTATCGCGCTCAATGACAGCATAAGCAGAATGATTGTGTATTGATTCGAAATTTTCTGATTCGACCACATAGGCTTCCACACGCACATCGGCGTTCAGCGCCGCAGCGACATCGCGCACCAGATCCTCAACAAATTTCGGATTGTCGTAGGCGCGCTCGGTCACGAATTTTTCGTCTGGCCGCTTGAGAATGCCATAGAGCTCCGCTGAGGCCTGGTCTTCGGCGATCCGCACTACATCCTCGATGGTCATGTCCGTCGCAGTACGCACCGAGATACTGATATGCGAACGTTGGTTGTGCGCGCCATAAGCCGAGATCTCTTTTGAGCAAGGACAGAGGCTGGTGACCGGCACCACGACCTTGGTGATGACAGTCGTCGTCTCGTCTTTGATTTCACCCGTCAACAGCACTTCGACATCCAGCAGCGATTTCACGCCGGAGATGGGTGCGGTCTTTTCGATGAAGTAAGGGAAGGCAACTTGAATACGGCCTTCAGAAACTTCGAGGCGCTCGACCATGCGTTTGAGCAACGTGCCAAACGTAGCGACGGAAAAAGCGTCCTGATTGCCCTCCAGAATCTCCACGAAACGCGACATATGTGTGCCCTTGACGTCATGGGCCAAGCGGACCGTCATGTCGAACGTGGCAACACTATGTTTGATCCCACCATCGCCACCTACAACACGGATCGGATGGCGAAGCGCTTTGATGCCGACGCGGTCTATTGCGATTTCGCGCGTATCGGCCATGCCCTGGACGTCGGCAATGGCTGCCGGACTTTCTGCGCTGAGCGGCAAATGTCGATCTCGTTGATTCATATAGAAAATAATTCCATGGTCGGCCTGCCAGTATAGCGGTGGCAGACCGGTTGAGCAAAGCAAACAGTGACTCTAAGCTTTGGGCGCAATTGCCAACTTCAATCGAGCCACCAATGAAACGGGGCACCCGAAGGTGCCCCAAATCAAACTAACGTTTAAGCGAGGCTTAGTTGTAAGCCGTCTCGCCGTGTGAGGTGATATCGAGACCTTCGCGTTCCTCATCTTCCGGAACGCGCAGCCCTACCACCATTTTGACGATAAACAGCGATACCGCCGCGACCACACCGGACCAGACAACGGCAACGCCGACCGCTTGAGCCTGAACCAGGAGTTGTGCGCCAATTGACGTGTAGCCTGTCGTGCCTTTCACCCAATCGGTCACAAAGCCTGGGCCGCCAAGGTCTGGCGAGGCGAATACACCGGTCAGCAACGCGCCGAGTATGCCGCCAACAGCGTGTACGCCAAACACATCAAGTGAATCATCCACTTTCAGCATGTGCTTGAGTCCCGTCACGCCCCACAGGCAGACCACACCAGCGGCGGTACCGATGACGAACGCGCCGGGGATGCCGACGTTACCGGCGGCCGGTGTGATCGCAACCAAACCAGCTACCGCGCCGGAAGCCGCACCCAACATGGAAGGCTTGCCCTTGAGCGCCCACTCTGCCAGCGTCCACGACAATACTGCACATGCCGTCGCCAGGAAAGTGTTCATGAACGCGAGAACGGCGGAGTTGCCTGCTTCGAGTGCTGAACCAGCGTTGAAGCCGAACCAGCCGAACCACAGCAATGAGGCGCCAATCATGGTCATGGTGAGACTGTGTGGCGTGAGCGCCTCCTTGCCAAAGCCGATGCGCTTGCCGAGGAAGTAAGCGGCGACCAGACCCGCTACACCAGCGTTAATGTGCACGACAGTTCCACCTGCAAAGTCTAACGCGCCCCACTGCCACAGGAGACCGGCTTTTGCATTCAGGCCGTCGACCAATTTCGGATCGGTGTACGCATCCGGGCCCATCCAGAACCACACCATATGTGCCATCGGCAGATACGCAAACGTGAACCATAGGACCATGAAAATCAGTACCGCCGAGAACTTCATGCGTTCGGCAACTGAACCGAGAATCAGGCAGCAGGTGATCGCGGCAAAGGTGCACTGGAACGCGGCGAACAGCATTTCGGGAATGACGACGCCCTTGCTGAAGGTAGCTGCCATGGCAAAGTCTCCCTTGGCCAGGTCGGCGATACCCTTAAAGAACAGTCGATCCGTGCCGCCGAAATAGGCGTTGCCCTCAGTGAAAGCGAAACTGTATCCATAAACCACCCACAGCACTGAAATTAGCGAGAAGGTGACGAATACCTGCATCAATACTGACAACATATTTTTGGAACGTACCAGGCCACCGTAAAACAAGGCCAACGCGGGGACACTCATCAGCAACACCAATGCCGTGCACACCAGCATCCACGCCACGTCGCCTTTGTTGGGGACGGGAGCGGGTGCGGCTGCTGCAGGTGCTGCGGCAGCCGGCGCCGGGCTCGCTGCAGCGGAAACAGCGGCTTCGACGGCCGGAGCAGTTGAGACGGTAGGGGCAGGGGCAGGGGCCGCAGTGGTCGCTGCCGCCGTTGCGGTCGCAGGTGCAGCTGCCGCAGGCGTTACCTTCTTGTCTTGTGCTTCAACCGCACCCGTTAGCAACAGGCTGCTCGCGAGCGCAAGAGAGATAAATAGTCTTTTCATTGGTAGGCTCCCGGGCTTAAAGTGCGTCCGCGCCGGTTTCACCGGTGCGAATGCGAATGACCTGTTCAAGACTGAAGACAAATATCTTGCCGTCGCCGATCTTGCCGGTATTCGCGGATTTTTCGATTGCTTCGATAACTTGCTCGACCAGCTCGTCTTTGATGGCCGCTTCAATTTTTACCTTGGGCAGAAAATCGACGACGTACTCTGCACCGCGATAAAGCTCGGTATGACCCTTTTGACGACCAAAACCTTTGACTTCCGTGACCGTGATTCCCTGCACGCCGATGGCGGAGAGGGATTCGCGCACTTCGTCAAGCTTGAACGGCTTGATGATTGCTGTAACCAGTTTCATGGGTTTCTCCCGTTAAACAGAAATTTGCGTTTGCTTTTGTGGCACTGACCAACGCGTGCCTAGAAACTCTTTGAGACAAATACCACCAGCCGCGACTTGCTCAGGTCTTTGCCGTTGACCGTATATAACGCTTTCTTTGCATTGGTACTTTTTACATACCCGCCTGCTGCCCAACCGTCGCCCAAATCATAGGAGGCGCCTAGTTTGTAGACGGTGTAGCTGTAATCGCCGTTGTTCTTGATTGTTTGACGCGCTA
>JBDTPE010000082.1:0-8486 GCA_039932875.1 Betaproteobacteria bacterium
GCCATTGCGCTGTTGCGAGATGGGTTCCACCCACAAAGCACTGGTGGTCAGGTTGCGATCCGCAACGATGGCAGCCCGGTACTCGACTATCGCATCAGCGATTACCTGTGGGACGGCATGCGCCACGCGCTGCTGGTGATGGCGGAAGTGCAGTTCGCGGCCGGCGCAAAAATCGTCATGCCGCTACACGAGGATGCAAAGCCCTATCGCAACTGGTTGGAGGCAAGACGCGCACTGGAAACAATGCCAATGCAAACACTGCGAACCCGCGTCGCCAGTGCCCATGTGATGGGTGGTTGTACCATGGGTTCTGATCCCCGCACGTCTGTGACGCGCGGCGATGGCCGGCACCATCAACTCGAGAACCTGTGGGTGTTCGATGGCTCGGTGTTCCCAACTTCCATCGGCGCAAATCCGCAGCTTTCGATCTACGCGATCGTCGCGCGCAATGCGACTCGGTTGGCTGAACTGGTCAACTCAAAAGCGCCAAAGGTGGCCTGAATATTACTTCTCGCGCGCGCAAGTCGCGGGAATACCATGAGAAACACCAGTAACGATGCGCCTCTCCAGCACTTTTGTGCCGAAGAGGCTCACCGAATGGCGATCTACGAAAATGCAGGCGGGCTACTTTCCGCCCTCCCGCAGCATGAAATTCACTTCGGTAAACCCGTATTGGCGCTCGCCAGGGAGGCAGCACGTGTGACTTCTGCTTGCCCTGTCTGTCCAGACTGATTGGCAAACAAACTCCACAGCCTGGCAAGGTCTTCAATGCCATCGGCACCGTGGACTGACTTGAGCGTCTCGATCGCCTTCTGCTTTTGCCCAGCCATCGCATAGGCCATGCCCAGACGCAGCGTCGCTTCATCGGGCCGCTTCAGGCCACCTTTCTTGAGTCCCTGCTCCATGAGCGCAACACCCTTGTCGGTGTCACCGATAATCACATAGTTAAAACCGACGCCGATGAGGCCGGTGCCATCACTAGCCTTGGTGGCGACGGCTTCTGCGCGCTTGATATCCTTCTGGTCATCGGCAGCCTCCTTGCCTAATTGTTCCCGCAGTTTTTTGTGATTCGCGGCGTCGACACCGGTACCAAGAACGCCCTTTTCAAAACCTTGGTCCAAGATCTGTTTGGCTTCGATCGGAAAACCGGAACGGTTGGCGCGCTCGGCAAGATCCAAATAATCCGCAGGCTTGCTGAGTTGGCCCAGCGCATAGCGTAGCCGCGACATGTTCAAATTGAGGCTGGACGAAAACGTTGGCTTGGAAGCGACGCGGAAAATCAAGTCTTTCCAAAACTCATCTTTTGGATAGTACGCGACAAGTTTTTCCAGCGTCACCACATACGCGGCTTGATCGTTCAGCTTTTGTTCCGCGCTGGCGAGCATTTGTAGTTGTTGGAGAGTGGGCTTCTGGCCGACACGCTCGATACGCTGAACATCCGCCTGCAATTCCGGCCTCGCTCCCTCATAGTCGCCGGCAAAGTACATGGCATTCACCATCAGTTCTCGCGCGGGCGAATTTTGTACGCCCGCGCCGCCTTCTTTCAGATAGCGGGCCGCCCATGTCGCGGCTTGTTTGTATTCCTTCACGTTGTAATACATGCGTGCGATCACATCCATGATCGGCAGCACCTCGCTTGCAGGCAGCCGGTTGGCGGCAATCATCGCCTCGTAGGACTTTGCGGCAAGCAGGTTATCTCCAGCACCGGCAGCAGCCGATGCGCGCATCTGATTGATCAGGTAACTTTCGTAGGCGGATTTGTTTGCGACGGCATCTGCTTCGCGAAGCTTGATTAGCGCCTCGTCGAACTTCCTGGCCTTGATCAATTCTGGTACCGGTTGCAGCGGCGTCAGCATTGCGGCGCTGACAGTTTCTTTTGGCGCGTCGGCACAGGCTGGCATTGAGGCTGTTGCCAGCATCGCACTAATCGAAATACTGATGACACACGCGGCTTTGCGTGCACCGGTGACAACTGGACGCGTTGGTCTCATGGCGATACTCCTGATTTTCAATGGACAGTTATTCATGGCTCGCGTTACCGTGCGGATTAGTAAGCGGCCTAAGTGAGGTAACTGTAGTTAGACGCTGCCGGACTGCCAATCGGATTGCGATGAACTGCAGAAAAAATGGCATGGGTTGTGTATAGAGAGAGCGTGTCGCGTGCCGATCATCATTGCAATATTTGGACACAAACGGCCACAGAGAAAAGTGCCCGCTTGAACACAGTCGCGATACCGTTTGCCGAGCGGCCGGAACGCACGCGCAGCAGCGGCTTGCGACTTGACCCGATTGCGGGATAATGGTCCCTCGTATTTGTTTTCCTTCATCGTTGCTGTTTCAACTCTCACTCAAAAAATAAAATGCCAACAGAAAAAACCGAAGCCGCCAAACAAGACGCGAAATCTGACAACAAGCCCACACCCACCGACAACATCGTCGTCACCAAACACAAAGCCCGTATCAACGGCGAGACCATCGCCTATACCGTGGCCTGTGGTACCGTTGTGTTGAAAGAAGATATTGAAAAGGATGGCAACCGCGAGGCAGAAAAGCCACGCGCCAGCATTTTCTTCATGGCCTATACCAAGGATGGCGTGAAGGACGTGGCCAAACGACCGTTGACGTTTTCATTCAACGGCGGGCCCGGTTCGTCAAGCGTGTGGCTGCATCTGGGCGTACTTGGCCCCAAACGTGTAAAGCTGGATAACGAGGGCAATGCCGGGCCGCCGCCGTATGAACTTGTCGACAACGATTTTTCGCTGCTGAACGAAACCGACCTGGTATTTATCGATCCGGTAGGTACCGGCTACAGCCGCATGGTCGACGGCGACAACGTGAAGGAATTTCACAACTACAAGCGCGATCTGGAAAGCGTAGGCGAATTCATCCGCCTATATACGTCGCGTCAATTGCGCTGGGCATCGCCGAAATTCATCGCTGGCGAATCTTATGGCACGACACGCGCGGCGGGCCTTTCGAGCCTGCTACAGGAAAAATACGGTCTATACGTAAATGGCCTGCTGTTGCTATCCACTGCGTTGGATTTTTCCACCTTTCGTTTTATGGCCGGACACGATCTGGCGCACGCGCTGTTTCTGCCAACCTACGCCGCAACTGCCTGGTATCACAAGAAGCTGGACAAATCATTGCAGGCAAAACCGCTACGCGAGTTTCTGGACGAGGTCGAAGCCTTTGTTGCAAGCGATTACAGCGCCGCGCTGTTCCAGGGCGACAAACTGGCACCCGCAAAGCGCACTTCGATTGCCAAAAGGATCAGCCAATACACTGGACTTTCGATTGCCTATATCGAGCAAACCAATCTGCGTATCAGCATCCACCGCTTTTGCAAGGAACTGTGCCGCGATGAGCACCGCACCGTCGGGCGACTGGACAGCCGTTTCAAAGGAATTGACCGCGACGCTGCCGGCGAGAATATTGAGTACGATCCGGCGCACAGCAATCTTGACGGTGCCTATGCTGCGTGCCTTAACGATTACGTGCGGCGTGAACTGAAATTCGAAAGCGACACGCCATATAAAGTGATTTCCCAGCTTTATATGACATGGAATTTCGGTGCGGACAATCAACACCTGAACGTTGCCGAAACGCTGCGAAAGGCGATGAACATGAACCCGCACATGAAGGTGTACGTCGGCTCAGGCTACTATGATCTGGCCACACCACATTTTGCGACCGACTATGTGCTCAGTCACATGGCGCTAGACAAGAGTCTCGCCGCCAATCTCGACCTGCATTACTACGAGGCCGGTCACATGATGTATATCCACATGCCGTCTCTAAAGGCGCAGGCCAAGCATCTGCGGGATTTCGTGAAGAAGGCCAAGTAAATTTGGCCGTTTGCAAGGCGCCTACGGCTCTATATATCACTGACTTTTCGAACTTCAAGCGATAAATCTGCGTCAATCACCATACAAAGGCTGCTTTCTCGCCCAACAATGTCAGGCTCGAATTGTCATGAACCTAGGTTACTTGTTCAACCAAGCCACGATCACGCCCAACACCATCATCCCAATAGAATCGAACACGATCTGCTGTGCCACCAGATCGGACGGCACTGGTTGCACCGCAAAGTAAATCAGAAATGTCGGAATCGTCGACACGACGGCGATGGCAGCACCAAAGCGTGCGCCCTGAACAAGTACACCCTTACCGGTTTCGTGACCGCGGCGATATATCCAGGTGAGTCCAATACCGATCAGCAGGTGCGCCAATAACATATAGCCAAATTGGCCCTGCTGCTGTGACTCGGGACGATAGAGTTGCGGCAGGCGCGCATAGTCGTTTTGTAGCGCCAAAGCATGCACCAGAAATCCTTGCATCAACGACGCAAAGCCCATCACCAACGACGAAACGATAAATTTTGTATTCATGCGCCCTCCTTCGAATGGTTTGTGGAGAGAGTCTATGCCTCATCGCCGGCAGGTTGCAAATTCAGTGCCCGGCCTTATCTCCCCACAGCTCCTTCAATCGCGCATCGCGTCCACAGCCTTGTCGATAGAAGCGATAACGGACCGGATTCTTCATATAGTAGTCCTGGTGGTAGTCTTCGGCCGCATAGAACGTAGTCGCCGCAGTGATTTCGGTGACGATGGGGTCCTTAAACGGCTTGGATTTGTCCAGCGCTGATTTTGAAGCGTCAGCCGCCTTCTTTTGTGCATCGTCGAGATAAAAAATTCCACTGCGATACTGCGAGCCGCTATCGCAGAACTGGCGGTTTTTCACCGTTGGGTCGATATTGTGCCAAAACACCTCCAGCAACTTCTCGTAGGTTACTTTGGAAGGGTCATAGACAACCTGCACGGCTTCGGCGTGTCCGGTCCTGCCGCTGGAGACCTCCTGATATGTCGGGTCTTTCTTGGCGCCACCCGTGTAGCCGGAAGTGGTCGAAACGACGCCGTCGAGCGCATCGAACGGTCCTTCCATGCACCAGAAACAGCCGCCGGCAAAAACGGCAACTGCGGCTTTCGCCGGAACGGCCTTGGCCGTTGGCGTGGATTGCGCCTGCACCAGCGCATAGCCGGTCATGGCAACCACGGCGACGAGAAATAATTTAATTGAAGTCTTGAACACGTAAAATCCTTTTCCAAAGTTTGTTGCTGTGTTGGTCGAAATGCAAGGACTTGCCTTTCAAAAATCACACTTCGCAGCTAACAGATACGCGCAAATGCCGATGATGGTTTCATCGGCTATGCTATTAATTCAAATTCAAAACGTTACGACAACTTCTTACTCCCCACGTTCATGCGCACCTATCCCTACCGCCTCGTCAACGTCTTTGCCGAATCGATTTTCGGCGGCAATCCACTCTGTGTTTTCGAAACTGGCGAAGGCCTCAGTGATGCCGAAATGCAGGCGCTGGCGCTGCAGTTCAATCTCTCAGAGACCACGTTCATCCTGCCGACCGATTGCGCCAGTGCCCGCGTACGGATTTTTACGCCGACATTCGAAATGGCCTTTGCGGGACACCCGACGCTTGGCTCCGCTCACATAGTGCGCGAGCTTTTGAAGCCGGGAGACGAGGTTACGCTTGAAATGAAAGCCGGGTTAATTCCTGTGAAAGCGCATGGCGACGTCTGGACCTTGCGTGCAAATTCGCCAGCCTTTCGTGCCGTCGAACTTTCCAATACCGAACTGGCAGCCATGCTTGGTCTATTGCCACAAGATGTATTTCCCACTGCCACTTGGGTGAACACCGGTTCCGAACAGCTTATCATCCCCGTGACCAGTGTCGATGCGGTACGACGCGCAGCACCGAAGGCCGATCTACTAAGCAAGATTGCCAGTGAAGCGGGGCGCTCGATGGCTTATCTGTTCGCGCCAAACGGTGAGGGCAAACTGCATTCGCGTTTTTTCTTTCTAAAGCACGGCGGCATTGTCGAAGATCCGGGCACCGGTTCGGCGACGGCGAATTTGGGCGGATGGTTCATTGCACAAAACGCCGCCTTGCCGCTCGAATTCAGTATCGACCAAGGCGAAGCGGTCAATCGCCATTGCCGCATCGGGCTGCAAGTTGATGCAAACAGGCAGATATTTGTCAGCGGGCGCGTGATTGAGATTGGACGCGGTGCCGTTACGTTGCCATGACGCGAGCGCGACAATGATGGTACTGGAAACCGAACGCCTCACGCTGCGCTGGCTCACTGGGGAGGATGCGCCATTCATCCTCACACTTTTGAACGATCCTGGCTGGCTACAGTTCATTGGGGATCGCGGCGTGAGAACCGTGGAGGATGCCCGCAAATACATATTGGACGGACCCGCCGCGATGATTGCGCGCCTCGGTTTCGGGCTCTACCTGACCGAGCGGAAAACGGACAGCGAGCCGATGGGTATGTGCGGATTGATCAAACGCGACGGGCTGGACGATGTCGATATCGGCTTCGCTTTCCTGCCGCAGTTTTGTGGATGTGGCTATGCGTTCGAAGCAGCGGTCGCAGTTTTGGGGTTTGGCAAAAGCAAATTCGGCCTCAACCGCATAGTTGGCATCACCGCACCCGATAACGAAACGTCGATCAAACTACTGAAAAAAATTGGTATGAAATATGAGCGCACGCTGCAACTTCCCAAAATTGAGGGTGAATCGATGTTGTTCGCGTGGGATGCGAGTGGCACATAAAAATTGGCAAACTCCTTTATTGGAGAGGCTTTCCAGAGTTTTTAGCCTCGTGAAGGCCGCCAATTCTGGAGTTCTGCTTGAGGACGAGAGCGAGTGATGGCAAAACCCAAAACCAGTAAACAGCATGTGCACCCGTCCGACCTGCGCGGAGCGAGTAGGCTCGCCATCGACGCAACCATCGGCCTGACCAATCTGGTTGAAACCATGCACCACAATATTTCGCGTATGCCTGGCATTCTCGGCACGCCCAGCGAAGATCCGACGCGCGGCATTACCGGTTTCGTTTATCGCAGTATTCGTGGCGTCACACGCGCCGTCGGCGGCGGGCTGGACATCGCGCTCGGACAGGTAGCCGAATTGGTGAAGCAGGAATCGCCGACGAACGCCCGCGAAGCTGTCGTTTCGGCGCTCAACGGCGTACTAGGCGATCATCTTGTCGGCAGTGTCAATCCGATGGCAATCCCCATGCAACTGCGTCGCGATGGCGAAGCCCTGACACTGACCAGGAAAGCATTGTCGCAGGCCATTCCGAATGCGAGCGGCCGCATTTTGCTGTTGGTGCATGGCTTATGCATGAGCGACCTGCAGTGGCTGCGCAACGGGCATGACCACGGTGCCGCGTTGGCAGCTGATCCCGCCTTCGCTAAGCCGTTCACAACGGTATATCTGCATTACAACAGCGGCCAGCATATCTCCGTGAGTGGCCGTGCATTTGCCGAGAAGTTGCAGGCGCTATTGAAGGCCTGGCCGGTGCCGGTCGACGATCTGACTATCGTCGCGCACAGCATGGGCGGCCTGGTCACGCGCAGTGCCTGCGACGTTGGCGAGCAGGCTGGGCATCGCTGGCGACCCAAGTTGAAGAAGATCATTTTTTTGGGTACGCCGCATTTTGGCGCGCCCCTGGAACGCGGTGGCAATTGGGTAAATGTGATTCTCGATGCCAGCCCTTACACGGCGGCGTTAGCGCGTCTGGCCAAGATTCGCAGCGCTGGCATCACCGATTTACGACACGCCGGGGTGCGCGACGAGGATTGGGAAGATCAGGATCGCTTTGCCTCGTCAAGCGCGGAAGGCCATGATTTGCCGCTGCCCAAAAACGTGGCGTGTTATGCAATTGCCGCATCGATCGGAAAGAAATCCGGCGCTGCGACCGGACGAATATTCGGCGATGGACTAGTACCCGTCTACAGCGCCCTTGGGCAGCACAAAGACCCTGCGCGCGCACTCGCCTTTGCCAAATCGCAGCAGTGGACGGGTCACGAAATGAACCACATGGACCTGCTGGACAGAAAGATTGTCTATCGGCGGATCAAGAAATGGCTATTGGAGTGACCCTCTCACGCTCGCGCCGCAAACTTCATTGCGCCTGCTCATAAGCCTGTTTCAACCAGGCTTTCACATCCTTGTTGAAATCCGCCATCGTGATCAAGCGTACCCGATGGCTGACCATGCCGTTCCAGGTTCCAGACAACTCCAATTTGCCAACCGGCTCGACACCCTTGAGATTGATGCCGATGTCGACCCGCGTTGCGGTGGACGGCTGAACCAACGCAAACTGCTTGGCACGGCGAAAACTGACATAGGCTTTCTTGGGCGCGAACTCCACGTCCTTTCCGAATGCAGAAACAGTCGTAGCAATCGCGTCGTAAATTGGCCGGAGTGAGGCCTTGTCACCCGAATAGAGCAAGTCGACGGGGTCTTCATCGTTGATCACCTCGGATTTGCGTGCTTCCAGCGCGACCGCGTTGGCGTAACCGTGACCCATCGGTGCTTCTTTTTTCAGGTAGTCGACGATATCGCTGTGTTTGCTGGTACCGAGACTGCGTGCAATATTCACCCACGCTGCAAA
>JBDTPE010000083.1:0-8445 GCA_039932875.1 Betaproteobacteria bacterium
AGTGCAAAACCACTATTGTTGCCTGATCGGGACATCGGCATCTGCGAAGTAAATGAGACCGCCTGAACGCCAGGTATAGCGGCTAGCGCATCGCTATCCCGTCGCTGCTGTGCGATCGCATCACTATGGTTAAGTTTCTGCAACGGACGCTTGCCGACATAAAAAACATTGCTTTCATCGGCGATCCCTGACGGCCGCAATGACGTGGCCAGTCGAAGATTGACCACATAAATTGCATTGGCCAGAATCGCCAGGCTGATTGCGACCTGCAATGCAATGAGCAACGGGGCAGTCTTGTTGCGAAGCAATGCGGAAAAAATAGGGCGGATTTCCATGATGGGCCTCACTGGGATTTCAGTTGTAGCGCAGGCGTCACCTGACACGCGCGCCATGTGGGCAGTAAGCCGGCAAGCAAGCTGGCGATGATGGCAATGACAATCGTCAGAATCAACATTGGCCAATCCATGTGAGCGACGACGGCGAGATCTTTTGATTGCTGGCCGATCAGCATCAGGCCACCCAGGCTCAGTAACAGACCCAGCACCCCGCCTGCAATGCCAATGACGCCCGCTTCGATCAGAAATTGGCGGAAAATATCACCCTGGGTTGCGCCCAAGGCACGGCGCACCCCGACTTCAGGCGCCCGCACCGAAAACTTGGCCAGTAGCAAACCAACCGTGTTTACCAGGCAAAGCAGTAAGAAACCAAAAGAAAGCCAAACTGCCAACCGCGTGTCGTTGCTGACAACGGACAGATAGTTCATCCACTCCATGACGTCGTACAACTTGTTGGGCGCCTTTCGTTGGAATCGGCCCAGTTTTCCCTGATCCAATGTATAGGAATCAAGATAGTCTTTCAGCGCATTGCGGTCAGCTGCCGATTTGATTTCGAACCAGAATTGAATCCAGGTACATTCAGAGTCGATGAACCCTTGATAGCCCGGCGCCGAATCTGAATTACATGTGGTATTGCCATTCGGATAGAGCTGCGCATTGATCGCCGCGCCGATAGGAATGAAGATCTCGTCTTCGCCCTTTAGCGAGCCCCCGTTGCCGTTGATAAGGTGCGTATACCTTGGCAATGGATTCCACTTATCGAGCACGCCAACGACCTGGAAATTTTCGTTGAACATGCGCAGTCGTCGCCCGACCGGATTTTCCTTGCCGAATAGTTTTTCGCTTCTGGCGCGGCTGAGGATGACAACTTTGGCGGCATTCTTGTCTTCACCGTCAGTCCAGGCGCTACCAAACAAGAATGGTGTTTCGAACATCGCGAAATAATCGTGGGCGACAGCGAGTCCATCGATCGCCTCGACCGGCAGGTCGGTCCGCTCAGGTTCCAGCGCGCCAGCAACACCAAAAACGGCCGTCCTGCGAACACCCTGGCCACTTTGCATCAAATTGACGGCGTCGCGATAAGACATTTGCTGGTCGTCCGGCAAAGCGCCAGCCAAGTAGCTACGCGCCGGCCCATTGTCGATGACGGGCACCAGCAGACGGTCACTCTTGTGGGGGATAGGGTTCCCCGACATCACGCGCAAAATGGTGAGGGTGGACACGCTGGCAGCGACACCAATGGCGAGTGTAATCACCATCAATGCCGTCAGCGCCGGATTTCGACGCAGATTGCGCACGCCGAGCAGGAAATAATAGCGGAACATGATGGCGCCTACCCTAACGAAGCAGCCGAAGCATGCCCAATCGGCTTGCCTTCAAACAAAGACGGCATCTTCTTGACAAGATCGCAAACCTGACCATCGATGATGTGGATATTCCGCTGCGCACGCACCGCGAGTTCGGGGTCGTGTGTGACCATCAGTATGGTCGTCCCATTTGCGTTGATTTCCTCCAACAACTCCATCACGCTTCGCGCCATTTGCGAATCCAGATTTCCGGTGGGCTCATCAGCCAGCAGCAATTTGGGTGTGCCCGCCAGCGCACGCGCGATCGCGACACGCTGTTGCTGGCCACCAGACAATTCGGCAGGGTAGTGCTTCATTCGCGAGCCCAAACCTACCTGGGCTAACGCGTCCTTGATACGTGCGTCTCGATCCTTGCTGGTCATGCCGCGATAGCGCAACGGTACGTCAACGTTATCGTACAGATTCAAGTCTGGAATCAGATTGAATCCCTGAAAGATGAAGCCGAGTTTTTCGTTGCGCAGTCGCGAACGAGCATCGTCATTCATTCCTTTTACGTCCACGCCGTCCAGCGTGAATTCACCATCGGTGAAGGTTTCCAGCAGCCCTGCGATGTTAAGAAACGTCGTCTTGCCGGAGCCTGACGGCCCGGTCACGGTAACGAATTCACCCTCGCCAACGTGAATGTCGAAGCCGCGCAACGCATGCGTTTCGATCATGTGAGTGCGATAGACCTTGCTGAGGTTTTTCATGCGCAACATGGGGGTGCCTTTCGTCGTAAGTAATGCATGTAAGAATGACCTAGTCGTTTATGGATACGCGCGCCGCGTTTTCGAATGCATCAGTACCTGCGATGACCACCTTGTCACCTTCTTTCAGGCCATCAAGTATTTCCACGGCCACGATACTGGTGGCGCCGAGTCGGATTGGACGGCGGACAGCGATGCCAGCTTCGACAACGTAGGCAAATCGCCCACCTTCGTTTTCCACAAAGGGGCCGCGCTGTACGATTAGCGCATTCGGCTTCTCTTCGATCAGCAATCGTGCCGATACCCGCTGACTTTGCCGCAATCCAGCCGGCTGCGGACCGGTAAACCGTACTCGCGCAAGCACCTGGTTCTTAACGACTTCAGGTGACAGCGCGGATAGTTTGCCCAACGCCTTGGTGTCGCCCAGCGTGATTTCTGCCGTCATGCCGAGTCCCAGGTCGCCGACATAGGTTTCCGGGATTTCCAGTTCCACTTCCAGCACGGACAGGTCGACCAGCGTCATCAATGCTGTGTTTGCAGGGACCACACTGCGATTGGCCACCGACAGGCTGCCGATAAAGCCGTCAACCGGTGCGCGAACGGTCAGTTCTTCGACGCGACGCTTGGCGTAGTCCAGCGTCAACCGTTGACGTTGCAACTGACTCAATTTGGTCTTCAATTCCAGCGCGACGTCATCGACTTCGAGTTCTGCGGCGGCGCTCGCATGCTTGCTGCGTATCTCGGCCGAACGGAGTGCATCTTGCGCTTTCATATAGTCGTTCTTGGCAATCACGCCCAGGCCACCGGCCTTGTCGATGCGTTGCAATGTGAGCGTCGCACCGGCCAGTTCGATTTCAGCCTGGTCGGCATCGCGACGGGCCAGCAGTTTCTGCTTCTTCGCCTGTATTTGTTGGCGCGCGACCTCTGACTCAAGCTGTTCGTACGAAGATTGTTCACGCTTCAACTGGTCAGTAACATCAGGTGATTCAACGATGGCGAGAATGGCGTCCCTTTTTACCGTATCACCGGCATTGACTTTTAACGTCACCGTACCCATCGCGGTCGAATAGAGTGTTGGGCTAACCGCAGCGACGACGCGGCCATTGACGGACGCGTCGCGCACCAGCGTTCCGTGGGTCACAGTCGCAATGCGAAGGCGTGAGCCATTCACAGACTGGGAACTGCTGCGCCACGACGTCAACAAGACCATTGCAGCGGCAACGGCAATCACTATTCCAGCAACGACAACTACCACGCGCCGGGTTCGTTGGTTCACCGGTGGCGTGATCTTCTTGTCTTGGGCGGATGTGTCTCTAATCATGGCGACGATCTCTCAGGTATGACAGACTTAGAGCACGGATTGTGCCAACACGTATCTATATGATATTTAACAAGAAACAATTGCGGAGTGCGTGTCCGCGATGTCCGATCCGTGTCCGCGCCCTCCAAACGGACAGGAGCCTTTATCGACAGGGTCGTGAGCGGCAATGCAGTTGCGCGCGCTAGGCAACGCGTCGGGGCAGGGCGGGCGGCGTTAGCCGGGCGTGACTTTATTGTTGGCCGTGCCAACCTGTGGGATTGACCGCCAGTTGCATCGGCTGTGGTTTGCCGATACCAAATCCTTGCGCAAAATCGACGCCGATCTTTCTTAGCAGTGCAATCGTGGCGTCGTCCTCGACGAATTCTGCGATGGTGTGCTTACCCATGATGTGGCCGATGTGATTGATCGATTCAACCATCGCTAAATCGATGGAATCGTGACAAATATTCCTAATGAACGAACCGTCGATCTTCAAATAATCAATCGGCAGATTGCGCAAGTATCCGAATGAGCTCATGCCACTACCGAAGTCGTCGAGTGAAAACTGACAACCGATGGCCTTGAACTCCTTTATGAAGCTGCGTGCGCTGGCGATATCCGATATCGCAGCGGTCTCCGTGATTTCAAAACAGATGGAGCGCGGATTGACGTGGAATTTCTCAAATTCGCTGCGCACAAAGGCAGGAAAGGATTTGTCGCCCAACGTGTCGCCAGACAAATTGATGGCGAGAATGGAGTCCAGTGGGCGGTCTGTCGCGAGACTCGCCGGCGCGTGCGCTGCCAGCGCTGCGGAAATTACCCATCGGTCGATCGCCGGCATGAGGTCGAAATGTTCTGCCGTGGGAATAAACGCCATCGGGGCGATCAACTCATCGTTTTCGTCCAGCATGCGCAGCAACACTTCGAAGTGATCGTCAACCAGCGGCAACGTACGCAGCGACGCGATCGGCTGGCAATAAAGCCTGAAACGGTTGTGTTCCAGCGCATCGAGGATCCGCGAGCGCCACTCGATCTGATTGCGGCGCAATGCCAGTTCGCCGTCGGTTCGGTGGTAAACGTGGATGCGGTTGCGGCCATGATTCTTTGCGATGCGGCACGCCGCATCGCCCATGGTTAAGAGCTCATCAACGGTTTGGCCGGCGAGAAGCACGACGCCAATACTGATGCTCACGGGAAATGATCTTTCCTGCCAGGCGAAACGCAACGCCTGTATCGCATGACGCAGGCGTTCGGCGACCACTTGGGTCGAATCCATGCTGGTACGCTTGTGCAGTACGCCAAATTCGTCGCTACCGAGGCGAGCGAGCAAATCATCCGCGACGATGTTATTGCGCAATACTGCCGCGACTTGACGCAGCAATTCGTCCCCCGCAGCGTGGCCACAGCTATCGTTTACGATCTTGAGTTGGTCCACGTTCAGGTAAATCAACTCGCAGTCGCCATGATTCGTATTCAGCAACACATGCATCAGCCGCTGTTCGAATTCACGTCGGTTCAGTAAATCGGTCAGCGCGTCATGACGGGCCATGTGGCGGATGCGCGCTTCGGCCTCAACGCTTTTGGTAACATCGCGCGCCATCACGTATGCGCCGAGCACCTGACCGTTGTCCGATACATGTGGCACCAGGGCAACGTCAACATATCCGGCATCACCATTTTTTTGCGTGACCTTACGCTGATACGATGCCGGGGAACCAGCCATCACCAGGTCAAAGTATTTGATGTAGTCCTGATAGGCTTGATCGCCAATGACTTCGCGGCCTTCTTTTCCAATGATATTTTCCGGCGTGTGGCCGTAGAACTCGGCATAGCGCTTGTTGACGAAGCGGTAGCGGCGGTCGAGATCAAAATAGGCGATCAGTGCGGGAACGTTATCGATGACCAGTCGCAACTGACTTTCGCTGGCACGCAGGCTCGTCTCGGCAAGTTTGCGATCCGTGATGTCCGCATTGGTGCCGGTCATGCGCACGGCCGTTCCACGCGCATCACGTTCCACGACCATGCCACGGCTTTCCACCCACTTCCACTCACCGGTCCGGGTGATCAGGCGGTGCTCTTCTCGGTAGGTCGTGGTCAAGCCGCGAATGACATCGAAAATCGCCTTGCCCGTCTTTTCGCGGTCTTCGGGATGGACGCGTGCTGTCAAGCCCGCCGTGTCCAGTACCGTTTCTACAGGTGGATGGCCAAGCATGCTGGCCCATTCCGTATCGAAGAATATTTCATCGGCCAGCAGGTTCGCATCCCACAGCGACAGGCTGGATCCCTGCAGCGCAAATCGCAGACGTTGACTCGCGTTGGCAATTTGCGCTTCAGCGAGCTTTTGATGGGTAGTATCCGCCACCAGGGCGTACACCCCGACGACATCGCCAGCGATTCCGCGGTGCGGGGCGAGCACCACCTGAAGATGACCAGCGCTGCCATCCTTCATCCGGTGTTGCCTATCGTAGGTGATGTTTTCGCCGGCAAAGGCGCGCACGAAGTAGGGCTCGCTTTCGGCCAGCACCGCCACACCGATAATGTCGCCTAGATGTCGTCCTTGCAACTCCATGGGCGCTGCACCAAACCAGTCGGCATACGCCTTGTTGCAAAACAGGCAGTGGAGACTGGCATCGAAATAGGCGATCAATGCGGGAACATTGTCGCTGATGAGGCGCATTTGCACTTCGCTCAGGCGAAGTGCATTTTCCGAACGCTTGAGCGATGTGATGTCGGTGAAGTTGCCGATCACGCCTGCTACCGTGCCATCGGCGCGTGTGAAGACAGATTTGTAATGCACCGTATCGTGCAACTCTCGGTCGCCACCGAGAACGACCATCTCATATACACGTGGTCCGGCGCCAGCCAGCAAGGCGAGGTCATGCGCAGTGTGAGCTTCGGCGATATCGCTGGGAAATACTTCGTGCACGGTCTTGCCAATGCATTGCTCGCGTGCGATGCCATAGAACTCTGTCCAGGCGCTATTGACGCAAATAAACTTGCTGTCGCGATCCTTGAGATAGACCGGGTTGCCGAACGCTTCGATCAACGCGTAGTCGATGCGCAGTTGCTCCCCTGAGCTCGCGCTCGGGTTCGCGGGTTCCATGCCTTGGGTGGCTTTGGGCTTCAGCGACATAATTGAGAGGGTTCGGCCCTTCTGCAGCGAATTAGTTGCTGCAAAGGCCGTCACCTGCGGTTGAGACAATGCTACTCGAACTGTCGCCTGAGGTGTATTACTGATTTGTTAAGAAGACGCTGAAATGTAGCGAAATTGGTTCCACGCACCGCAAGGACGTTTCATATTGCATTGCAATATGGTCGCGTCGGTCCAGGATTCACCACTGACCGACTTACCCCTATCAGTTTTTGACATTTGAACTGGTGTCAGGGAACTTCGCTGCAAATTTATCTATCCACTCTGTCGCCGCTTCTTCCGCAGAGAGCTTACGACCCTCGGTGAGACTGACATTTTTGCGGTAAGTTTCGATATGGCAGATCTGCTCAACCATGCGGGTACGAAAAGCGTCGTCCTGATCCAGGAAAGCCACACCGAGCTGGTAGCGCTGTTCGACTGCTTTACACCAGACCACGCGCCCAAGCGTTGTGAACATCGGGAACATTGACGGAATGCGCACTTCAACGATCAATCCGGGTGCTAGCTCCACATCCGATTGAAACGCAAGGCCGCCGTGGCTGACGTTTACAAATTGCGGCTCAGTCCCCGCAACATGATCCGCATTGCCCACTTCAATGGGAATGGCTGTCGGATGGCGGATAAATTTCCTCATGGGTTCATTGTCGCGCAAACGTTCGATCGACAGTTACATCAAGGCTCATTGATGGTTGCTCAATGGCCTGGTGTGCCAATACCCAGCTGATTTTATATGGTTTGAATACGGCGCATGTTTGGGTTCTATGGTTGTGGCAAGCGCACCACGTGGCTTGCATCAGTCCCGATGTTCCACCTCGTGCGGCACTGTCACCCACGCATGTTTGCGTGACGCATATGCCGAGATTGTTGGTGCGATTGCTCTTTGGCACTGGTATGCGTATCACTGAAGCATCCCAGCTACGCGTCAAGGGCATTGAATTCGCGCAGCGCGCCATAATCATTCGCGAAGCAACGGGATTTCAAGCGCGCGGTTGAAACGGCGGGCGTCGTCAAGCAAGCCACGCCGCACCCTTGCAGGGCGCGGCGCTCGCTGCATCGGGTGCCCGTCTCGTCGGCGGTCGACATGTCGACCGAAATCCCGGCTCAACCCTTACGTCACTCCTTTGCAACGCACTTGTTGCAATCGGGTTACGACATCCGCAGCGTGCAAGAGCTACTCGGCCACGCGGATGTCAAGACAACCGTGATCTACACGCATGTACTGAAGGTGACAGGCCGTGGCGTGATCAGTCCGTTTGACCGGATGTAGAACGGGGATAATGGCGTGCGGCTGGCAAGAGCAGCCTGAAGCCGATTAAATTATTAAACACAAGCACTGGCGCGGTGTTCCAGCCATTTTATTCTCGGGAGCCGCGCGGGTACTAGTGTTTGCCATTTTTGTCTTGTCATGGTCAATGATCTTTTCTCAAACGCTAGCCCCTCACCGTGCGTCGACTCGCTCAACACAGGCCAAGCCTCGCGCGTGGGAGAGGCCGTTAGCCAGTCAGCACTAAACGCGCCGCTGGCCGAGCAATTGCGCCCGCGCGCGCTGGCAGAGGTGATTGGGCAGGAGCACCTCACTGGCGACGGTATGCCGCTCGCCATTGCA
>JBDTPE010000084.1:0-8384 GCA_039932875.1 Betaproteobacteria bacterium
GCGCAACGCTACTCAATAGTGCACTCCAAGCCTTTAGCCGCCTACTTTTTTCGGCATTGTTCGCTGCCTGTAATGGCGCACGGCTCAACGTTGGTGGTTGCGCAGTATTGCTAGAAGCAAGGCACTTATTCATACCGCAACGCCTCCACCGGTCTCAACCCCGCCGCTCTCCTGGCCGGATAAAACCCAAAGAAAACACCAATCGCCGCTGAAAAACTAAATGCAATAACGATGCCAGTTAGCGATACACCAACCTGCATTGGCGAAAATTTGGTGATGAGCGCGCTCCCGCCGTAGGCCAGCGCAACGCCGATCGCGCCACCACAAACGCAAATGACAATCGCTTCCGTCAAAAACTGCAGAAGCACGTCGCGCCGTTTTGCACCTAACGCCATGCGAATACCAATTTCACGGGTTCGTTCGGTCACCGAAACCAACATGATATTCATGATGCCGATTCCGCCCACGAGTAGCGAGATGGAGCCGATTGCGCCCAGCAATAGCGTCAATGCCGTGGCGATTCCCTGCGCCGCCTCCGCTATTGATGCTAGATCGCGAACTGTAAAATCGTCCTCAGCATCATCGCGAATCCGATGTCTGATGCGTAGTGCCTGCGTCGCATCGTAAATCGCATCTTGGGTCTGTTCCGCACTTGCCGCTTGCGCCATGATGTAATGAATTGCGCCCGGCGACCAGGTGCGTATGACTTGCTGCCGCGCCGTGGTAATCGGGATGAGAACGGTATCGTCTTGATCGCCGCCGCCTAAATCGCTACCTTTGTCGCCCAGTACGCCGATGATTTCAAACGGGCGATTACGGATGCGGATCGTCTGGCCGATGGGGTCAGATTCATTGAACAAATTCTGCGCCACCGTTGATCCGACTACGGCCACGCGAGAGAGGGAGCGCATCTCAACGTCGCCAAACAGGCTGCCTTGCTCGGCGGTCAAGTCTTTGATATCGAAAAATTCCGGGCTGACGCCCATGACTGTGGTATTCCAATTGTTTGCGCCACTGGCGACCTGAAACGGGCTGCGTACCACTGGTGCCACATTAGCGAAGGTTGGCAATGCGGCGAGTGTTTGCGCGTCCGATAATGTCAGCGTCTGCGATGCACCGGTACCGGCGCGTACGCCGTTGGCAGTCGATGAACCGGGCAGGATGATCATTACATTCGACCCCATCGCCGAGATACGGCGGTTGATGTCCGCGCGCACCGATTCACCGATCGCCAGCATCAGCACCACAGCGCCAACCCCGATGATGATGCCGAGCATGGTCAGGCCCGCGCGTAGTCGGTTCATCGACATGGCGCGAAATGCTTCGAGAAAGACCTGAAAGGGATTCAAAGCAGCTTCATGCTTGAAACGAACGGAATTTTATAGATCGAGCAATGGCGCGCTTTTTCAGCCATAAATGTCTCAAAAGCCTCATCAGTCCTTGTGTTTTTAATTTTCACAATTGTGCATCTGCCATCGGTCCATCATACGTCACCAAGCCATCCTTGAGTCGCACCAGCCGCTTCGCGTACTTTGCCACATCCGGTTCGTGCGTCACAATCAGAATGCTCATACCTTCAACATTGAGGCGAGTGAACAAGTCCATGATTTCGGCAGAGGTCGTCGTGTCGAGATTGCCGGTCGGCTCGTCTGCCAGAATGAGCGCGGGCTCGCAAACCAACGCTCTGGCAATCGCGACACGTTGTTGTTGGCCGCCGGAAATCTGATTCGGCAAGCGCTTGTTGAATGCGCCCAATCCGGTCTGGGCTAGTTTTTCTGCGCCTCGCTTGCGCGCTTCCAACATCGGCACACCAGCGTATAGCAGCGGTAATGAAACGTTGTCGACCAATGGCATGCGTTTCAACAAGTTGAACCCCTGAAAAACAAAGCCGATGGTTTGATTTCGCACTTTCGCCAACTCGTTGTCGCTGAGCTTGGCAGTTTCCTTGCCGTTCAAAACGTAGCTGCCACTCGTAGGTGTGTCCAGGCAACCAAGGATATTCATTAGCGTTGATTTGCCAGAGCCGGATTGTCCCATGATGGCGACAAATTCGCCTTGATGAATCGTCACGTTGATGCCGTGCAATACCGGTGTTTCGACATCAGCACTGAAATAACTCTTACGAACATCGCGTAGCTGGATCAGTACATGCGCCTGCATCTGGGAATTCAAAACGGCATTCATGGCAAACGCTATTTCTTTGCCGTCTTGTCTTGAAGATCGCGAATGACCAATTCGTCGCCGGGCTTGATATCACCCGAGACCATTTCGGTGAACTGCGAACTTGCCACACCGGTGCGAATTTCCATGGGCACCAGCTCATTCTTGGTGTTGATTTTATAGACGCGCGCTGGCGGCCGTCTCACTCGACCGTTTGCGTCCGTGTCCACGGGGTTGTCTGTTTTTGTAATTTCTTTCGTCGCGTCAGATGCGGCAGCAACGGCCTTGGGATCACCCGCAAGATCATTCGCCTTCTTCTTGTCTGCATCTTTCTTCGCGCCTTTCCTGTCGTCTTTATCGTCCTTTGGTGGTTTGAAACGTAAAGCACCATTGGGAATTCGCACTACGTTGTCGCGCTGATTCGCAACAAAGCTTACTTGTGCTGTCATGCCAGGCTTCAACAGGCTACCCTCGTTGTTGACATCAACCACGACGTTGTAGGTCACGACATTCTGCTGAATGGTCGGGTTCAAACGCACCAATCGAACCTTACCCTGAAAGTCACGTTCCGGATAAGCATCGACTGTAAATCTCACTGGCATGCCTTGACGTACGCTGCCGACGTCCGCTTCCGCGACGCTGGTATCGATTTGCATTTCTTCCAGATTCTTGGCGATCTGAAACAGCGTTGGTGTGCTGAAACTAGCGGCGACCGTCTGGCCGACATCGATCTTCCTGTCAATCACGATACCGTCGATGGGCGAACGGATGATGGTGTAGCTGAGGTTGGTTTTTTCGCGGTCGAGTTGTGATTTCACCTGCGCGACCGTGGCATTCGCGACATCGAGTTCCTTGGCATTCTGTTCCAGTGTTTGCGAGCTGATAAAGCCTTTCGCCACCAATTCCTGATTTCGTTTTAGGGTGCTCTCAGCCAAGCGGGCTGTGGCCTCTGCTGAACGCAGGCTCGCATCGAATTGTGCGAGGTTAGCTTTAATCAATGCCGGATCGAGTTCCAACAGTACCTGATTGGCTTTGACGGTGTTGTTAAAGTCAGTGTAGAGCTTGGTGACGGTGCCTGATACCTGCGTGCCCACGCTGACCACCGTAACAGGGTTAAGCGTACCGTTGGCGGATATTCGCTGCACCACCGCACCACGGTCGACAGTGATGGTGCGATAGCGGTCACCCTTGCTGTCTTCGGCCTTTTTCTGAAAATAGGCGCTGATGCCAATCACCGCCAATAAGAGCAGCAGAGGCATGATGACCTTGGCGCGAAATAGGAACGTATAAGTTGCAGCTATAGCAGAATTGATCGAGGCCATAAGGTAGGAGCAAGTTGTTATTATTGTCGAGAGTAAGATTTTAGTGCGCCAGCAGTGTCGTTTTTCCTCTTGCAGTAACTCGGAGCGCAATCAGCGTTGTACTGCCAATGCGCGCATCGTCAATCCATTCGACATGAACGCATGAAAGTACTCAAGATTGTTCAACTCTTCGGAACCGACTGCGAATGGTTCTGCACCGCTGCGCTGCATGCATCTCTGAAACTGTTCCTGCAATCCAAGTACCCGGCCCCCAGGCTGCAACCTGGGCCAAGTGACAGCCTGACCGACGACAGCGGACAGTCCCTGTTGCTGATAAATGTTGCCGGCGTTTAGCACATGACACGATGCACAGGCGACATCCTGTTGCCCGATGCGACGTTGAAACATCGCTAGTCCAGCGTCATATTTTTCGCGAGCGTGGACGTTGCTAACGCGCACAGTCAAGCGCTGTCCATCAGAAAGACTCTTAAAATAGGCGCTCAACGGGCCCATCAACGCCGCATTTGCCGCTGCAATCTCTGGTTCGCCATGCAGGGTAAGGCATCGGTTTATTGCCATTTCCACCGTAATAACCTGCCGTGACTTTGCATCAAATTGGGGATAGGTTGCCGCCATGCGCTTACCGGCATTCGGGAAACAGTTGGCCAAAGATTTGCCATTTTTGAATTTGCGGTCCCATGCCTTTTTGCCGATCGCGATTATGTCCGCACTGTTGGTTGCATTGTCCGAATTCAATGGGATCGCTTCTACCAATATTGAGGATTTCGCTCCATGCACCCAATCAGCCGGATTCGTCCCAGGCATTCGTTTTTGCAGTGTCTGAACAAGTCTCAGCCGTTGTTGATCGGGTGTGGATGGTGTCTGGGCCTGCGAAACGAAAGGTAGTAAACATGCAGTTAGCACGGCACATAGTGCGACAGCGAAACCGGCTAAATTACAGCGTTTCAAGATAAGCGACGATGTCATTTATTTCCGATTCCGTGAGGATGCGGTGCTTGCCGTATGGCGGCATGATTGTTGTGGGATTCCGTATACTTTGATCACGGATCGAATCACGCAGCTGCACCCTGTCTGCTGGCAGTGTGTACTTCAGGCGGATGCCTTCCAGCGGCGGACCAATGTTCGAAGCACCAATCCGGGATGTGTCCGTCGGCGTTTTGTGGCATGCAGCGCAATTACCTTTTAGCTCCTCGGCGAACAGCGCCCGGCCAGCAGCTGCGTTTCCCTGTGAAAACGATTGCGACGGGAATATGCAGGCTAGCGAGACGATCAAGAACAAGTAGAAGCTGCGCGTGCTTCCTACGCTTACCATGCGCGTATTGCCGCTGACGGCGTTTCCGCTGCACGTAGCGGAATGCCACGCAACAACAATGGCGACGCCAGTGGCGGCATCATGCGCGGCGCAGTGCGGGCACTGTCTGGCGGGTCGTCCCGGTCGTCATCGCGATCACGTTTTTCGCTCTTTTCTCCCGGCATCAACGGACGATTGCGAAAGGCGACGCGCATTTCGCGCAAGCGGGACTCGGCACTGGATGCCTCATAAAAATCGCCGTCCTTAGCTTTCACCGCAATTTGCAGCTGCTCAACAGCGCCGATCAAATTGCCGCGCCGAAAGTATGCTTCTCCAATCGCACGATGTTGTGCCAACTTCTTGTTCTTCTTTTCATATCCTTTGGCGACCAACTCAAATAACCGGGGGTCGTCCTGAATGGTTTTCAGGCGTTCATTGACTTCCGCTATCGCGGCGTCGGTCTGGCCAGATTCGTATAGCACTCCGACACTTCCGTAGAACAATGCGCGGTGCTGCGGAAACGCGACCATTGCGGCACGATAAATCTGCAATGACGCAGCCCACTTTTGCTGGCCGGCTTTTATTTCGGCCGCGAGATTTTCGATCCATGGGTGAAGTGGATTGTTGCCGCCGCGAATGGAGTTCAGCTCTTTTTCTGCGGTGGAAAAGTCACGTATGCGCGTCAGTGCCAGCGCCAGCCCATAGACGTCGGCACGGTTGCGCAGTACGGTACGCTGCGATATGGCTTCGCGGAAAAAACCGACGGAATCGCCACCGCCACTGTTGATCACGCGAAGTTTTGCCTGCGCGAAACGGTAATCTGCACTATCAGGCACCGAGCGCTTGCTCTCGGCACTCATTTGGTCCACGCGATTTTGCATGTCGGCGATGCGCTCCGTCGTGAGTGGGTGCGAGCGCAGATATCCAGGTGCCTTGCCATCGTTGTGACGATTCGCCAGCAGCAGACGCTCAAAAAATGTGACCATTCCCTTTGGATCGAAGCCGGCAGTAACCATCGTCTGAATGCCCAGCCTGTCGGCTTCGCTTTCAAAATCGCGGCTGTAGTCCAGCTGATTCTGATAAGTCAGTGCGGTCGAGGCTGCCAACGCCGCTTCTGTCGCCTGCCCGGAGGATGAGGAGTTTGAACGAGCGGCAAGAATTGCAGCGGCCAAACCAAGCAATTGCAGGGGCAGACCCTTGCGAGCCACATCGGCACCACGTGATTGGTGACGCTGCAGAATATGCGCCAGTTCGTGACCTAAAACGCCGGCCAACTCTGATTCATTACTGGTGGACAAAAGCAGGCCAGAGTGGATACCGATAAAGCCGCCTAGCAAGGCAAAAGCGTTGATGGATTCGTCGTTTAGCACAAAGAACTCGAAATCACGACGGTTGTCATTGGTTGCGCTGCGCGTCGCACCGACCAGTCGCGAACCGATTGAGTTTATGTAATCTTGAATCTCTGGGTCATCGACAAAGCTGTTGTCTGCACGCACTTCCAGCATGATTCGCTTGCCGATTGCGCGCTCCTGCGGGGCGGAGAGTACGGCGTCGGATGCGTCACCCAGCTCCGGCAGGCCAGCCGCCAGCAAGGCGCCAGGCATGGCGACATAAGCACTCAGCGTAAGTGCCGCAATGACTTGTTTCAGGCGATACGGCGTTGGCATTTTGTGAAATCTCGATGATTTGGGCAATATTGCCACGCGCTTAAAAGCATCTGGTCGCGTTGCTTTGGTATCCGCTACTCTCCAAGAAAGCAGACGGACTCCCAAAAGAGCCGGATGCGCTAAGCTTTTAGGTCATGTGGGAGTGCATCAGTTCCCGGAAAGAGCCAGTTTCCACAAAATCGATGAAGAATTGTACCAACGGAAGGCGGCATAATCTTAATATGAGCAAATTGAACCATTTTGACCAAAGCGGGCAGGCGCATATGGTCGATGTCGGCGCGAAGCCCGAAACGCACCGCGTCGCCATTGCCTCCGGTCGCATTGCGATGCAGTCCGCCACATTCGAGCTGATAGCTACCGGATCCGCCAAGAAAGGCGATGTGCTCGGCATCGCGCGCATCGCAGCTATACAAGGCGCCAAGCGCACGCCGGACTTGATTCCGCTGGCACACCCCTTGATCATCAACAAGGTGAAAGTTGAATTTATGACCGATGCAGCCGCCTGCAGCATCGAATGCCGCGCGACCGTTGAGACATTCGGCCGCACAGGCGTGGAAATGGAGGCGCTGATGGCTGTCAACGCGGGCTTGCTGACGATCTACGACATGGTCAAGGCCGTAGATCGGGGCATGGTTATCTCGGACATCAAGCTGCTGGAAAAGCGCGGTGGCAAATCGGGCGATTTTGTTGCTGGTGACAATTAAGCCCCAGCAAAAAGACTTTCTCAGCCGCCCCACAATGTTTTTGCGACGCCGAGCGCACCGCAGACAACAATGACCGCAATTACATTTGCTTTGTAGCGCATCAAGGCAACGGCTGCAGCGAGTGTCACGACCATCGAGAACCATTCGAATGTTCCCCTGAATGGCGCGTCCACCGTCGCGAGTGGCCACCAAATTTTCCAAGCAAAAAACAGCGCCAGACTGATGATGACGCCAACCACGGCGGCAGTAATTGCAGTGAGGGGTGCGGTGAATTTTTGTTGTCCATGTGTCGCTTCCACCAACGGGCCACCAATGAGAATGAATAGGAAAGAAGGCAGGAATGTGAAAAACGTGACAATGCTTGCCGCCAATGCCGCGCCAAGAAACGGTGCCTCTGGTCCCAGCACCGCTTTGGTCCAGCCGCCGACAAAGCCAACGAACGCCACCACCATGATGAGCGGCCCCGGTGTGGTTTCACCTAGCGCCAGTCCGTCGATCATCTGCTGCGCGTTCAGCCACTGAAAATTTTCCACTGCACCCTGATATACATAAGGCAATACCGCGTAGGCACCCCCAAAGGTGAATAGTGCGGCCTTGGTAAAGAACCAGCCCATTTGTGCCAGCGTGCCTTGCAAACCGCTGTGCGCAGCAAGCAGTGCCATTGCGGCGAACCACAAGCCCAATCCAACCGAAAGATGAAGCAGCATGCGCGGCAAACGGAAAACCGCGTGTGGGGCTATGGGGCCATCGTCGCCAATAATTGCGGTATTTGCACCATTGTTCGTGCTGCCATGACCGCCACCAGGGAGAAATTTAGCAGGCGCGATTCTCCCGCCGATGGCACCGATCAAAGCAGCGCACAGCACGATGGCCGGAAACGGCACGCCGCCCATAAAAATGGCCACAAATGCCGCCGCGGCAATCGCCCACAACCACATGTTTGTTAGCGCTTTGCCGCCGATACGCCAGGCGGCGGCGAGCACAATGGCAGTCACTGCCGGTTTAATCCCGTAAAAAATTCCGGCGATCAGCGGCAATGTGCCGAACGCGAGATAAATCCACGACAGCGTGATCAAGATCGCGAGTGACGGCAGCACAAACAGCGCGCCGGCCGCAATGCCGCCCCAAGTGCCGTGCATCAGCCAGCCGATGTAGGTCGCCAGTTGCTGTGCCTCCGGACCGGGCAGCACCATGCAATAGTTGAGCGCGTGCAAAAAGCGCTTTTCGGAAATCCAGCGCT